>NZ_JAMYMP010000007.1:0-256589 GCF_040318615.1 Mesorhizobium sp. M1078 | reverse complement strand
GCTGGAATGCCGAGACCAGTGCTGAGGTGAAGCGCAAGGACAAGCCCTGGTGGAAGGGCGACTTCTACCTCGAGGGCATCAAATGGGTCGACTACGGCTCCGATCCCAATGCGATGCTGTCGGCCTTCGAATCCGGCGAAGTCGACACCGACCACGAGACCGCGTCCGACGCCGTGTCGCAGACCGAGCAAATGGGCTTGTTGAATTCCGAGATCGCCACCGGCTCGACTATCGTTGCCCGCTTCAATGTCGGCAACGCGCCCTATGACGACGTCAAGGTGCGCCGCGCCGCCCAGCTTGCGGTCGACAATTCGGCCGTGCTGGCGCTCGGCCTCGGCGGCCGCGGGAAGCCTGCCGACAATCACCATGTCGGCCCGATGCACCCGGAATTTGCCGATATCGGCCCGGCCAAGCGCGACACGGAACAGGCCAAGAAATTACTCGCCGAGGCCGGCAAGACGGACCACGAATTCGAGCTGATCTCGGTCGACGTCGAATGGCAAAAGAGCACCGGCGATGCGATCGCCGCGCAGATGCGTGAGGCCGGCCTGAAGATCAAGCGAACCGTGCTGCCCGCCGCGACCTTCTGGAACGACTGGAGCAAATACCCCTTCTCCACAACCGAATGGCTGGGCCGCCCGCTCGGCGTCCAGGTGTTGGCGCTCGCCTACAAATCGGGCGCCGCCTGGAACGAAAGCGCCTATGCCGACAAGGAATTCGACACGCTTCTCGACAAGGCGCTGGCAACGCCGGACGCCGCCCAGCGCAAGGAGATCATGGCCAGGGTCGAGCAGAATCTGCGCGATGCCGGCATCATCATCCAGCCCTACTGGCGCTCGGTCTACCGCACCTATCGCAAAGGCGTGCAGGGCTGCGAACAGCACCAGTCGCTGGAGCAGCATTTTGAGAAGGTGTGGCTGGAGGGGTGATCCTTTCCAGAACGAAAACGGCTGGGAGGTTCGGAGGACCACGCCAGCCGAATGCCATTTGCCATGCGCAAGAATTTTGGCACAGATTGCGCCTGACCGACTCTCGGCTCAGAGCGAATCAGGCATGGATCATTTCGACCTCGGCACCTATCGCCACCCCATTCCACCACCTCGGCCGAGACGCAGCGCTGGTTCGATATCGGGCTGAACTGGTGCTACGGCTTCAACCATGAGGAAGGCATAAAGTGCTTCGAGAAGGCGCTGGAGACAGATCCTGATTGCGCCTTCGTGCATTGGGGCATCGCCTATGCCGCCGGGCCTTTTTATAACCTCACCTGGAAGGAGCACGGACGAGCGTGCAGGCGAAACACGCTTGTTGTCACTGAGATCCCGCCGTCCGACCAGCCGAGTCAGCTTTCGCCTCCTACGAGAAAATCTCCGCCAGTTCGTCGACGCTGGTGCCTTCCTTGACCTGGCGCAGTTCGTCATAGGTGACGGCAATGGTCACCGACAGCATCGTCGAAAAGATCGTCGACACCAGAGTGCTGCCGAGCGCTCCGACCAGGACACCGACGCCGGCAATGCCGCCGGTGGTGGCGACCGCCAGTCCGAAAAACAAAGTGAACACCGCCTGGATGAGCATCGCCGCCACGCCGATGATCAGCAGCAGCCAGAATATCGACCAGCGGCTGCCCTTCGTCAGGGCACGGCTACGCGATATCGAGCCGAATACGCCAAGCCGCTCCTGAACCGCAATGGGCACGGAAACCGACACGGAAATCAGCCACATAAAAGCTGGGATCAACGCCAGGGCAAGCCCGATCAGCCAGCCGATAGGGGGGATGACCCAGGCGATGAAAACCATCACAAAAACAGCCACCACCACAGTGACAATGACCAGAATGCCTATGCCCAGCGTGGGCAAGAAGCTGCGCAATGCTATCTGGAGGCAGTCGCCGATGACCGGCCGCTTGCCGTTCAAATCCTCGATCGCCGCCCTGACAAGCGCCGCTTGCACCAACAAGGTCAGCACGAAAATGATCAAGGAAGCGATTATCGACAAGGCCGAGTAGTCTCCCATAGCCGACGTTTCGAAAGCGGCGGCGTTCCCGGCGCTGTCGACGTTCACAGATGTAGCCACCCGGGACAGGTTCCAGAGGTTGTACAGCAGTGCGGGCAGTGTCGAGAAAAGTCCGACAACCACAGCAAGGAAACCCAGATTGCGGCCAATAACCGCGAAGCTGTTGCTGAAGACCCTGCCGATGCGGAATTTTTCCGGTCGGTCCTGCGCCAGTGACGTCACGATGCCTCCTGCCCTGGCACCCGCCTTGACCTGACCGGGTCAAGGCGGTGCAAACCCGTCGGCTTACGAGAAAATCTCGGCCAGTTCGTCGATGCTGGTGCCTTCCCTGACCTGGCGCAGCTCGACATAGCTGACGGCGGCGGCGACCGACAGCAACATCGACATCACGCTCTGCACCAGTGCCGCCACGACAGTAGCGACAATGTCGTGAAACAGGTAGACAAACACGCCCACCGCGCCCTGGATGACCATGCCGATGATGATCAGGACAAGGAACAAGCCGAAGAGCGACCAGCGGCTGCCCTTGGTCAGGGCGCGGCTGCGCGACATCGAGCCGAACACGCCGAGCCGCTCCTGGATCTGAACCGGTATCGCAACCGACCAGCCCAGCCACAAGATGATGCCGGGCACCAGCAACGCAAGCGCGGCTAGGCCTGCGCCCAGGCCGACGAGCAGGCCGATCGCCAATGTCGGCAGAAAATATCGGATGGCTATCTGCAGGCAATCGCCCAAGGTCGGCCGCTTGCCGTTCAAATCCTCGATTGTGGCTCGCACGAGCGCCGACTGCAGCACCAATACGAAAAGGGAGGCAATGAAACTGGCCGGGAGCGTCACCCAAATGTTGCTAAACACCAGGGCGGGGTCGGCCGCAGCGCCGGGATTGGCCGTCAGGAGCGCCTGCATGCGCGATTCGGTCCATAGCCGAAGAATAACTGCCGGCACCCCCGCAAACAGCACCGAAAGCCCCACGAAAAGTACGACGTTGCGGCCGATGACGGAGAAGCTGTTGTTGAAGACCCTGCCGATCTGAAATTTCTCAGGCCGTGCAAATGTTGCCGAAGTCATGATGCGCCCCCTGTTCCACCGCCGAATATTGTCCGGCAGCCGCAGTAGTAAATTTGCCAAGATTAACGACTGGCGTCTAGCCCACTTGCAAAAGTTACGCTGCATTGCCAGTGTCGGCTCGGGAACCGCAGGTTCATGGGGGCGAGAAGGTGACTGCTGCACAGCCGGACGCTGCGCAAGCCGAATGGCTGGCCAAACTGCACAAGCAGTTGCTGTCGGACGATTCGATCCAGTTCGACCTGCCGGCCTTCAGGCCGCCGGAGACGCCGGAGTGGCTGAAGCCGCTGGGCGAGTTCCTCAAGTGGCTCGGCCCCTATATGATCTACCTGTTCTGGGGAGCGGTGATCACAGGTGCCGCGATCATCCTCATGCTGATTTTCCTTGAAGTGAAAGGCGTCGCCTGGCGCCTGCCCTGGTGGCGCAAAAAGAGCGTGACCGAGGCGGAAGCGACATGGCACCCCGACGTTGGCGCCGCGCAGGTCCTGTTGTCGGAAGCCGATGCGCTCGCCGCCCGGGGCGAGTATGACGAGGCGGTGCATCTCCTGCTGCGCCGCAGCGTTGCCGACATTGCCGGCCGCCTGCCCGACTTTCTGCGCCCGTCGCTGACCGCGCGCGATATCGCGGGAGCGGCGTCGCTGCCAATGCGGGCGCGTGGCGCCTTTACCCAGATCGCGCGCATCGTCGAGGCCGCTCTGTTCGCGCGCCGGCCGGTCGGGCCCGAGGGCTGGCAGGAGGCGCGCAGCGCCTATGAGCGATTCGTCTTCAGGGATGCCTGGACGTGAGTGACGCGACAGCCGACATCGCCCAGCAGGAACCGTTCAGCCGCAGGGCGCTGTTCTGGGGCATTTTCGCCAGCCTGCTCGCGGCCGCAGGCTTCTTCCTTTTGTCCACTTATGCGCCCGACTTTCGCCAGCCGAGCGTCGGTGGCGCAACGCCGCTGTCGAAGAGCGGCATCGGCTATGCCGGTCTGGCGCAATGGCTGAAGCTGACCGGCGAAGCGCCCGATATGGCGCGGTCCGACAGCGATCTCGAGACCGAACTGCTGCTGATCGTCACCATTTCACCCGACAGCGACCCGGATGCGCTTGCCAACATCATCAAGCTTCGCAAGGGCCTGGATACGCTGTTCGTTCTGCCCAAATGGGCGACCTTGCCGCTGGCCCTGCACGAAGGCTGGGAGATGAAGATCCAGCGGCTGCCGGACGTCGTGGTCAACGATTGGCTCGCCCGGATCGCCAAGGCCAAGCTCGGCGAAGGTGAGACCACGGTCAAGCAACTCGACGTCTCAGGGCAAATGGTCAGCGTTCCCGACCAGTTGCAATGGGTGGCCGACGAACACCCGCTGATTGGCACCGGCAACGGCAAGGCCGTGCTGACCGAGGTGGAAGACGAGCGGTTCTACATTCTGACGGACCCCGATCTCATCAATAACGCTGGCTTGAAAGATCCCGACAAGGCGGCGGCGGCGCTCAAGCTGATCGAGCTCCTGCAACCCGAAGAGGGTGCCGTCATGTTCGACCTGACGCTGCATGGCGCGGGGCGAAAATACGACCTCGCCAAGCTTCTGGTCGAACCGCCTTTCCTGGCGCTGACGCTGACCATCCTGGCGGCCGCGGCACTTGCCTTCCTGCATGGCCTTGGCCGGTTCGGGCCGCCACGGGCCGATCAGCGCGCCATCGCCTTCGGCAAACGCGCGCTGGTCGACACCACGGCGATGCTGTTGCGCCGCGCCGGCCGGCTGGAGGAACTGGGCGACCGCTATGGAGCACTGGCACGCGTGCGCGCCGGCGCGCTGCTCGGCGCGCCGCACGGTTTGCAGGGCGAAGCGCTCGACCGCTGGCTCGATTCCCGCGACAAGGACGAAGCCGGCGGTTTCACGACCCGCCTGCAAGCTGCGAACGCGGCAAAGACCCTGACACAAATGCATGATGCAGCCGAAAAGCTGCACGACTGGACGGCAAGGAGGCTCGGTGAACGTCGATGATGTGAAGGCCCTGGCGACACAGATCAGGGAAGAGGTGGCCAAGGCCATCACCGGGCAACACGATACGGTCGATCTGATGCTCACGGCATTGTTCGCCGGCGGGCATATATTGCTCGAAGGACCGCCGGGCACGGCCAAGACGATGACGGCGCGCTGCTTTGCCCAGGCGCTGGGCGTCGCCTATGGCCGGATCCAGTTCACGCCCGACCTGATGCCCGGCGATATCGTCGGTTCCAACATCTACAATTTCCAGACCGGGCAGTTCACGCTGACGCGCGGCCCGATCTTCTGCGACCTTTTGCTCGCCGACGAGATCAACCGCACGCCGCCGAAGACCCAGGCAGCCCTGCTGGAGGCGATGCAGGAGCATGCCGTCACCTTCGACGGCACCACCCATGCGCTCGGCCCGAACTTCATGGTGGTCGCGACGCAGAACCCAATCGAGCACCAGGGCGTCTATCCCCTGCCCGAAGCCCAGCTCGACCGTTTCCTGTTCAAGCACCGGGTGAGCTACCCCGGCCCGGAAGAGGAAAAGGCGATCATCATCCACCATGGCGGCGGCACCGCCTCGCACGACATCAAGCAGTACGGCATCAAGGCCCAGGCCGACCGCAAGACGCTGGAAAAGGCGTTGGCGACCGTCGGCGAGGTTACGCTGGTCGATGATGTCGTCGACTATATCGCCAGGCTGGTGCGGGCCACGCGCGAAAGCCCCGACCTCGAGGTCGGCGCCAGCCCGCGCGCGGGCGCCATGCTGGCGAGAGCCGCACGGGCTCGGGCAGCGCTCGACGGGCGTGCCTATGTCATCCCCGACGACGTCAAGGCGCTTGCCGTGCCGGCGCTGCGCCATCGCGTTATCCTGTCGCCGGCGGCGCAGATCGACGGCCGCCTGGTCGAACAGATCGTGACCGACCTTGTAGACCAGACGGAAGCGCCACGTTGATTTATCCGAGCGGCCGGGCAGTCTGGGCAGGTGCGGCCGGTGCAATACCGGCCTTCCTGATCGCGCTCGCGCTGCCGTCGATGTGGTATCTCGGCCTGTTGTGGATCTGCGCGCTGCTTGCTTTCCTGGCCGTGGACGCGGCCGCCGGGCGCGGACGGGCTTCTCTGAACGCCAGCATCCATGCCCCGCCGCAGGTCAGCGTCGGCGGCCAGCTCACCGTCAATGTCACCGCCAGGCTCGGCGGACGGCCGCGCGCCGTGCAGGCGCGTCTTGGCCATGACGAGCGGCTGCAACCGGTGGGCGGCACCGGCGGCGCATCGACCGCCGAGGCCGGCAGCGCATCGCTCGATCTCAGATTTCAGGCGCTGCGGCGCGGCATTGCCAGGTTCGATCGCCTGTGGGTGCGCTGGCGCGGGCCGTTCGGGCTGGTCTGGAACCAGGTGGTGCTGCCGATGGCGAGCCAAGTCGCGGTGCTGCCCGATGTCAGCAGCGCCCGCGACGAGGCGATCACGCTTCTGCAGCGCCAGGCGCTGCCCGACGGACATGCGCAGCGCCGCGCCGGCCAGGGCCGCGAATTCGAGGCGCTCAAGGACTACCAGCCCGGCATGGGCCGGCGCATGATCGACTGGAAGCGCAGCGCCCGCCACGGCAGGCTTCTGGCGCGCGAATTCCGTATCGAGGAGAACAACAACATCGTGCTGGCCATCGATAGCGGCCGGCTGATGTGCGAGCCCGTCGACGGCGTGCCGAAGGTCGACCGCGCGGTCACCGCCGCCTTGCTGTCGGCGTTCATTGCGCTGAAGGGCGGCGACATGGTCTCCCTGTTCGGCTTCGATGCGCGGCCGCGCGTCTCCAGCGGCGCCGTGCGCGGCTCCGCCAGCTTCGCCATGATCCAGAAGCGGGCCGCGGAAATCGACTATTCCACCGAAGAGACCAATTTCACTTTGGCGCTGACGACGCTGGCGGCGCGGCTCGACCGGCGTTCGCTGGTGATCATCTTCACCGACTTCGTCGATCCGATCAGCGCCGAACTGATGCTGCGCACGGTCGGCCGGCTCACCGAACGGCATCTGGTGCTGTTCATGATGATGAAGGATGTCGAACTGGAGACACTGGCCGACATGCCGCCGGACGCACCGGAGGATGTGGCGCGCTCGGTTGTCGCCGGCGGGCTGCTGCGCGAAAGGCAGGTCGTCATCGGCAGGCTCAGGCTGCTCGGCGCGCATGTCATCGAAGCCGACCATCAGAGGCTCGGGCCGGCACTGGTCGAGCGCTATCTCGAACTCAAGCGAGAGGATCTGTTGTGAACGCGCTGGTCGGCAAGGATGCGGTGCGCCAGTCGCTGGCGAGCTTCCGTTCGGAGCGCGAGGCCGACTGGAAGGCGTTCGAGGCGCTGCTTGCCCGGGTCGAGAAACGTGCGCCGCGCACGCTGTCGGAAGACGAGCTTTTGTCGCTGCCGCTGCTCTACCGCTCGGCGCTGTCCTCGCTTTCGGTGGCGCGGGCGACGTCGCTCGACAATGCGCTGGTCAGCTATCTCGAAGCGCTGTGTCTGCGCGGCTACTTCTACCTCTATGGCGCGCGTCGCGGCTTGCGGCAGCGCATCGGCGATTTCTTTCTGCATGACTGGCCGCATGCCATTCGCGATTTGTGGCGCGAGACCTTGCTGTCGGTCGTCCTGACCTTTGTCGGCGCCGGCGCCGGCTACTGGCTGGTGGCCAAAGACAAGGGCTGGTTCGACGCCATCATTCCGCCGAGCCTGGCCGGCGGGCGCAACCCGGATGCCTCAGTCGAAGTCCTGCGACAGGTGCTTTATGACGGCGCCGACAGCAATTTCCTGTCGGGCTTCGCCGCCTATCTGTTCACGCACAATGTCCAGGTGGCGATCCTGGCCTTCGCGCTCGGCTTTGCCTTCGCGGTGCCGAGCGTGCTCTTGATCCTGATGAATGGCTGCCTGCTTGGCGCGATGTTCCAGATCTACGTCGCCAAGGGGCTCGGCCTGGAGTTGGGCGGATGGCTGTCCATCCATGGCACCACCGAGATCTTCGCGATCGCCTTGGCGGGCGCCGCCGGCATGCGCATCGGCACGCGCATCGCCTTCCCCGGCGAACTGACGCGGATGACGGCGGCAGCCGATGCCGGGCGCGTGGCCGCAACCACCATGGTCGGGGTGACGATCATGCTTTTGTTTGCCGGCCTGCTCGAAGGCATCGGCAGGCAGGTGATCACCAGCGACGTGACACGCTACGCCATTGGCGGCGGCATGCTGACGCTGTGGCTCTGTTATTTCTATGTGTTCAGGGTGGTGTGGCATGGCGACCGCTAGGCGTGCTGCCGTCTCGACGATACGGCCGCTGATCACGCCGGAAGGGGTCGATCTCCGGATCAAGCTCGCCGATGCCGGCACTCGCGCCGCCGCCTTCCTGCTCGACTTTGTCATCATCATCGTCACGGCGATCGTGATCTCGATCGTCGCGCTGTTCGGGCTGGCCGGCCTCAAAGGCGAAGGCGCGCAGCCGCTGTTCATCGTCTGGATCATCCTGATCTTCTTCCTGCGCAACGCCTATTTCATCGTCTTCGAAGCCGGCCGCCGCGCCGCCACGCCCGGCAAGCGGATGCTTGGCATCCGGGTGGCGTCGCGCAGCGGCGCCGGCCTGTCAGTCGATCAGGTCATTGCCCGCAACCTGATGCGCGAGATCGAGATCTTCCTGCCGTTGTCGATCATCCTCGGCCGCAGCGAGATGGGGCTCGCCGACACGCTGACGACGATCTTCGGACTGGTGTGGACGCTGTTGTTTGCGCTCTTCCCGCTGTTCAACCGCGACCGCATGCGCGTCGGCGACCTGTTGGCCGGAACCTGGGTGGTCGAGGCGCCGAAACTGGCGCTGGTCGAAGACCTGTCGCAACGCCAGGACACCACCACCCGCGCCTTCCGCTTCACCCAGGCGCAGCTCGATGCCTATGGCATCGCCGAACTGCACAAGCTGGAAGAGGTGCTGCGCCGCGACGACTATTTCGCCCTGAAAGCCGTGGCCGAGACGATCGGGCGCAAAATCGGCATGACAATCGAGCCGGTCGATTCCAGGGCCTTCCTCACCGCCTATTATGGCGAGCTGCGGGCACAGCTTGAGCGCAAGCTTTTGCTGGGGACGCGCAAGGCGGATAAGTACCAGCGGTAGAAAGAGGGGCCCACTGCTGCGATGGGTGAGTCCAACCGTCGGCGCCGCCCCTCATTGCCCTGCCGGGCATTTCGCCCCGTAGTGACGGGGAGAAAGAGGCTGTTGCCGAGGATTTTGCCAGCTCGGCAGAATGGACGCCGAGGTTTGCGGTCAGCCCCTTCTCCCCGTCACTATACGGGGAGAAGATGCCGGCAGGCAGATGAGGGGCAGCACCAGCCGATGGATATGGAGTGCCTCTCGCCTACCCCACCCACTTCTCGTAGTCGGACACCAGCAGGTGCACCGGGGCGACGTCCTCGTCGATGTTGGAGAAGCGGCCGATCGGCTCGCGGAAGACGTTGTCGGTAAGGTCGTCATTGACGGTCGAGACCTCGCCGATCAACACATCCTTGCCCTCGGCCCAGAAGGCGTGCCAGACGCCGGGCATCAGCGTCACGCTCTGGCCCGGGTCGAGCTTCAGCAGCCCGCCTGCCGGCAGCCTGTGGATGGTGCCGTCGACCGGCACCGACACTTCGGCCTTCGGATCGATGCCGCCGTCGCGATCGTGCATGAACAGTTCGAGCACCAGCTTCCCGCCGCCGCGGTTGATGATGTCCTCGGCCTTGATGTTGTGGCGGTGCATCGGCGACAGCTGATCCTTGCGCGAGATCATGATCTTCTCGGCATAGAGCATGCCCATGCCCTTCTTCATGTCGGCGTAGACGCCGTTGCGAACGGTGAACAGGAACAGGCCGAGTTCGTCGAATTTTTCCTGGCCGTAATCGGTGATGTCCCAACCGAGCCGCGAGGTGAAAATGGCGGCGGAGTCGGCCTTGCGCGCCTTCATCTCTTCCGGGCTCCAGTAGGCGAAGGGCGGCATGATGTAGCCGAACGAGCGGATGAAGGCGTCTGCATCGCGGATGATGTCGTTGACGGTGGAGCGTTTCATGATCGTGATCCCTTCGCGTCGCGTTCCCTGGAGTTATCTGAAGCGCATAGCCGAACAGCGCTGCGGTGTCGACGCAAACTGCATGCTGGCCCCATGACATCCATGCGGATCGGGGCCATAAGTCCAGCCAGATTTCCCAGGGTGACATTCATGCAAGGCATAGACGACCTCGACACGCCGGCGATCCTCATCGACGCGGCCCGCGCCGAAGCCAACATCACACGAGCGCAGGCGCATGCCGACCGCCACGGGCTGAAACTCAGGCCGCACATCAAGACGCACAAACTGCCTTATTGGGCGAAGAAGCAGATGGCGGCCGGCGCGGTCGGCATCACCTGCCAGAAGATCGGCGAGGCCGAAGTGATGGCCGATGCCGGGCTGACCGATATTTTCCTGCCCTACAACATCCTTGGCCGCGCCAAGCTGGAGCGCCTCAAGGCGCTGCATGGCCGCGTGACACTGTCAGTGACGGCCGACAGCCTCGAAACGCTGGAGGGGCTCGCCGCCACCTTCACCGACACCGGGCACCCCCTGCCCGTCCTGGTCGAATGCGACACCGGCATGGGCCGTTGCGGCGTGCAGAGCGCCGCCGAGGCGCTGGCACTGGCGAAGTTGATCGACCAAGCCAAGGGGCTCACCTTCGGCGGGCTGATGACCTATCCCGCGGCCGGCCGCGCCGCCGAGGCTGAATCGTGGCTGGCCGGCGCCAAACAAACGCTCGCGGCCTCGGGTCTCGCCTGTGAACGCATCTCCAGCGGCGGCACGCCTGACATGTGGCGCTCGGGCGAGGACAGCGTGGTGACCGAATACCGCCCCGGCACCTACATCTACCTCGACCGCTACCAGGTCGCCAAAGGCGTCGGCACGCTCGACGATTGTGCGCTGACGGTGCTCGCCACCGTGGTCAGCCATCCGACGCCGGCCCGCGCCATCCTCGACAGCGGCAGCAAGGCGCTGTCCAGCGACACGCTGGGGCTCGCCGATTTTGGCGAGCTGCTCGGCATGCCCGGCGCCCGCGTCACCAGCTTGAGCGAGGAACATGGCACGGTCACGCTTGGAAATGGTGCGAAGCTTCGCATTGGCGAGCGCGTGCGCGTGGTGCCTGATCATTGCTGCGTCGTGACCAACCTGTTCGACCAGGTGCATCTGATCGACGGTGACAAGGTGCTGGAAACGCTGAAGGTGGAAGCGCGTGGGCGGATGGGGTGAGGCTTTTCGTTTTGGAGGCTCGCCCTATTTCGACATTGACGAATTGTAATTTATAACTTACTAGCCACCATGGCAATCCTGAAGCAGACAGCCACCTTTCGGAGGTGGCACCAAAAGCTGAAAGACGGAAGAGCCAAGGCGGCAATTGCCGTTCGGCTGCAACGTTTGATTGTAGGAAATCCCGGCGACGTGGCCCCAGTGGGTGAAGGCATCAGTGAATTGCGCATTCACTGTGGGCCCGGCTATCGCGTTTATTTCACAAGCGCGGTGAAACGGTCATCCTGCTCCTGTGCGGCGGGGATAAAAGTTCACAAGAAACCGACATACGGACAGCAAGCGCCTGGCCGTAGAATGGAGGGACGACAATGGTTGAAAAAATCTATGATTTCGATCCCGCCGAAATGCTCGATTCCGATACGGCAATCGAGGCGTTTCTGGCAGAGGCAATGGAAACCGGAGACGCCAAATTCGTCGCGTCCGCCCTCGGTGTCGTTGCCCGCGCCAAGGGGATGAGCAACATTGCCAGAAAGACCGGCTTGGCTCGCGAGCATCTTTATACCTCGCTCAGCGAAAACGGTAATCCTACGCTGGAAACCACACTGGCGGTCATGAAAGCATTCGGCTTTCATTTGGCCCCAAAGCACGATGCAACTCAGGTCTAATCTACGCCAGCGCGCGTCGAGCGCGAGGTTGTTCGGGCCAACTGAAATCAGGACCGATAAACCGGACCCAGCGCCGCCTTCAGCGGATCCAGCGCGTCGCCATACAGCTTCCAGCGCTCGACCGAGGATGAATAGATCGGCTGGCGCACCTGCCAGCGGCTCGGCGTCCGCACGGTGCGCTCGGTCTCGTTGAAACGCAGGCAGGCATCGTCCCACTCGATGCCGAGGAATCCGATCAATCCGCGGGCGCGATTTTCGAAATCGGCGACCGTTTCTTCGTAGGGCATGTCGTGGATATCCAGCGGGATGACCTTGGCCCAATGGCGCATCAGGCGGTCATACTGCCGGTAATACTGCCCAAGCTTGGTCAGATCGGCATTATAGCCGTGCGCCTCGGAAAAATTATGCATGAAACAGGACGCGCAATTGTCCATCGGGTCACGCCGGCAATGGATGATGCGGGCATTCGGCAAGATCAGGCTGATGAAGGCCAGCAGCTCGAAATTGTGCGGCATCTTGTCGACGACAAGCCGCACCGTGTTGTTGCGCTTTTTGAGATCGTCGAGATATTTCGATCCAAGCTCCTTGGCCTTGGCTGCAGTGAGCGCCGCCATGGCCTTGGTGAAAATGGCTGGGTCGAGCTTGTCGAACCCAAGTTCGCCGGCAAGTGAACGAATGGTCGACAACTCCCCGGCGCCATGGATATCGCGATGACTGGCGCATATCTGCTCGGTCAGCGTCGTTCCCGACCGTGGCATGCCGACGATGAAGACCGGGCGTCTGGATGGATTTCCCAAATTGGCTCGCGCCTCGAAGAAGCCGGCGTCGAAAGTGTCGATGAAGCTGTCGTAAAGCTGGGTGTGCCGGTCGATGTCGAAATCATTGCCGGAAATCGCCTTGGCCCTCGCGAAATGGCGGATGGCCGGGCTATACTCGCGCTGATCATTGAGCATCTTGCCGGCGGCGTGGTGCAGCACTACCCGCTCGCGATCGGTGGTTGTCGGCAATTCCAGGCGTTTCAGCACCAAAGGCAACGTCGGATCGTCCTTGACCGCCCGGCGCGCAAGCGCCATTCCAGCCAGCGCCTCGACATGGCCCGGGTCGATGGCAAGGGCCTTGCTGAAGCATTCGACCGCCTCGGCCGGAAGGCCAATGTCGGTGAGCAAATCGCCCATACCGGCAAGTGCCATCACCGACTGGCCGTCGATAGCCAGCGCCTGGCGATAGAACCCTTCGGCAATGTCGCCCTCGAGCTGGCTGCGGTAGGAGCGGCCGAGATTGCACAGCGCTTCGATGAGCCCTCCGTCGAGCTCGATCGCCTTTCTCAGATGTCTGCGCGCCTTGTCGACGTTGCCGGTGACATTGTAGGCATTGCCGAGATTGTTGCGGAAGATGGCGTTGTCCGGTTCGAGCTTGACCGCCCTTTCCATATAGGCAATGGCGGCGTCATGATGCTCGGCCTCGATGGCGAGCGTGCCCATCAGGTTCAGCGCCATGGCATTTTTGGGCTGCGTGCGAAGCACCGTCTGGTAGCAGAACTCGGCCTCGCGAAAACGCTTGCGCCGTTGCAGGTCGATGCCGCGCTGCAATGTCTTTTCCGCCGGCTCACCGGCGGTCGGCAGCGAGGCTGGGATCATTGCCGGCAGGCCCAGGGGTTGCCGGCGTGGCAAGAGCGGCATCCGTCAAATCCCGGTCGCGGCCTGCGACGAACCAATCAGAACTTCAGGGTAACGCCAAGCTGGAGATTGTGGGAGTACAATTTGGCGTTCTCGTATGTGCCGCCGCCATCATTGTCGTCTAGATCCACGCTTGTCACGGCCTTAAAGCGGTAACCGAAATCGAGGTCGACATTCTGCGTTACCGCATAGGTAACACCGGCGCCCACCTGGCCGGCGAAACCCCAGCCGCCAGGCCCGTATCCATAGGCGTGGCCATCAAAGTGAGTATCGGCGGTAACATACGCCGCGCCGAGACCGCCGCCGACATAGAGTTTGGCATCACCAAAATGCGCAACATCGGCCCAGACGTTGGCGAGAAGATAGGTGGCCGACAGATTGCCGGAAGCCGGATAGTTGCCGACGCCCGTGTAGCTGTATTCGCTTGCCTTGTAGCGCGCGTAGGACAGTTCGCCTTCGACACGAAACACATCGTTGATGCGCCGACCGACAGCGCCGCCGATTACGAACCCGGTATCAAGATCGACTGAATACCCAGTACCATTGTAGTCCGTTTTCACATGGTTCGGGAAACTGGCGCCGCCGAAGAGCGTGACGTACCAGAGATCCTCTGCCCTCGGAACGTCGACGATCGCGTCGGCGGCGTAGGCCGAACTCCAGCCAAGCACCAATGCCGTTGTCGACACACCAGCTAGTAGAAGCAGTTTCATCGTCGATTCCCTCGTAGCCTTCCAGCTACTTGCTCGCCTGCGGTTGGAGCTGTCAATAAGCAGACGCAGTCAGGGCACTCTTTCAGGAATCCTCGTTGCTATGCAGCAACATAGCAGCATACTCTAATTTAGACGGAGGCAGGCAAAGGCTGCTGTTTCGGTTGTCATTCGAGTGCCGGAAAAGAGAACCGCCTAGTCGCGTTGCTCTGCCTGCCGCGCCGCGATGCGCCGCATGGCAATGACCCGCCGGCGGCGGATCTCGGTGCGCATCGCCGTCAAATGCAGCGCGAAGAACAGCACGGTGAAGCCGAGCGCCATCACCAGCAGCGGCCATAGCAGGCTGGGATCGATCGTCGGCCCGCCGAGCCGGAACACCGAGGCCGGCTGGTGCAGCGTGTTCCACCAGTCGACCGAGAATTTGATGATCGGGATGTTGATGAAGCCGACGAGCGTGATGATGGCGGCGGCCCAGGCGGCGCGGCTGGCGTCATCCAGTGCACGCGTCAGCGCGATGATGCCGAGATACATCAGGAACAGGATGAAGACCGAGGTCAGGCGGGCGTCCCAGACCCACCAGGTGCCCCACATCGGCTTGCCCCAGATCGAGCCGGTGACCAGCGCAAGCGCGGTGAAGGTGGCGCCGATCGGGGCTGCCGACTTCAGCGCGACATCGGCCAAGGGATGGCGCCAGACCAGCGTGCCGAGCGCGGCGACGGCCATCACCGTGTAGCACATCATGGCGAGCCAGGCGAAAGGCACGTGGATATACATGATGCGCACCGTGATGCCCTGCTGGAAATCCTCAGGCGCGGCAAAGCTCATATAGAGACCGATGGCGAGCAGGATCGCGGCGATCGACGCCAGCCACGGCACCAGCCTATCGGCCAGCCCGACAAAGCGCGTGGGGTTGGCGAGGTCGGTCCAGCCGGCGAGGCGTGAGGAGGTATCGCTCATAAGGTCTAGATAGACCGGCGGCGCGTTCGGGGCAATCGAGGGAGTGTCGCAGTCTTATTTACCCTCCCCCTCGTGGGGAGGGTCGCTGCGAAGCAGCGGGGTGGGGGTGGTGGGGCACTACCCCCACCCGGACCCTACGGGTCCGACCTCCCCACAAGGGGGAGGTAAAAAAGCTACGCCGCTTCGATATTCACGGTGCGGCTGAGGCGGCGGACTTCCTCGTCGTTGAGCAGGCCGCCGGCGCGCAGCAGGCTGGCGAAACGGCCATTGCGCAGCGACAGTTCGGCGAAGCCGCCCATCTCGACCACCTTGCCCTTGTCCATGAACACGACCAGGTCGGCGTCGCGGACGGTGGTCAGGCGGTGGGCGATGATGAAGGTGGTGCGGTTGCGCCTCAGTTCGTCGATGGCTTCCTTGACGCGGTCCTCGGTCTCGACATCGAGCGCGCTCGTTGCCTCGTCGAGCACCAGGATCGGTGCGTCCTTGAGCACGGCGCGGGCAATGGCGATGCGCTGACGCTCGCCGCCTGAAAGCTGGCCGCCGCGCTCGCCAACGACGGTGTCATAGCCGGCGCTCTTGGCAAGGATGAAATCCTGCGCGGCAGCCGCATTGGCGGCGGCGTGAACCTCGTCATAAGTCGCCTCGGCACGACCGACGCGGATGTTGTCCTCGATCGAGCGGTTGAGCAGGCCGGCATCCTGGAAGACGGTGGCGATCGAATGACGCAGCGACTTGCGGGTCACCGTGCGGGTGTCGATGCCGTCGATCAGGATACGGCCATGAGACGGCGAGAAGACGCGCTGCAAGAGGTTGATCAGCGTCGTCTTGCCGGCGCCGGTCGGGCCGACGATGGCAACCGTCTGCCCGGCCTGGACCTCGAAGGAGACGTCGTCGACGCCCTGCCTCGAATTGGCAAACTCGAAGCCGACATTCTCGAAGCGGACGTGGCCGGTGACGTTGGTGAGGTCGCGCAAGCCGTCCGGCTCGGCGGAGTCGGCGGCCGAATCCTCGAGGTGATAGAAGTCCTCGAGCTTGGCGCGGGCTTCCGAAATCTGGTTGGCGAAAGCCGACATCTGGTCGAGGCGGGCAATCAGCAGCGTGGCAAAGCCGGTGAAGGCGATGACGTCGCCGATCTTGAGCTGGCCATGGGTGACCAGATAGGCGCCGATCAAAAGCACAACCATCATCGAAATGGTCGACGACAGGCGGTGCAACGCATTGGCCATCGCCCACCAGTCGAGCACCGGGTTCTGGGCGTCGAGCAGGTTCTTGACATAGCGGCGCAGCGTATCGGCCTCGTGGCCGAGACGATTGTAGCTCTGCAGCACGGCGACGTTGCTGACCGAATCGGTCACATGCGCGAACACCTGATGATAGTGGCGCTCGACGGCGGCCTGGCCTGCCTTGGTGCGCTTCATCACAAGCCGGCCGATGCCGACATAGAGAACGCCCAGCGCCATAAGCACCAGCGACATGCGCAGATCCATGCTTATTGCGGTCGGGATCAGCAGAGCCAGCGCAACCGCCGTCGACAGATGCTGGCGCATGAATTCAAGCCACAGGCTGAACAGCGTCTCGACGGCGCGCAGCAACGTGTGCAGCGCGTTGGAGGTGCCGCGCTGGTGGTGCCAGGCGAGCGGCATGGTGATCACGCGCTCGAACGACTGGCACAGCACCTCGCTGCGCCGCTTGTGGGCAAAACGGTCGGCGCCGCGCGCCACCAGCACGAAGGCGACGATGTTAAAGGCGCCGAGACCGGCCCACAGCGCCAGCGTCGAAAACACCGAACCCTTATCGGAGATGGCGTCGATCACCCGGCCGAACATGATCGGCTCGAGGATGGCGATAATGGCAAGCGCGACATTCGCACCGCAGATAAACGCAACGCGCTTCCTGTCGGCTGCGAGATAACCCAGCGCTCTCCAGTAGATTTGCAGAAGTGACACTTCAGCTACTCCGCCCAAAACATTATTGTGCACCGCACCATTTCTTTACACGTACCGGTTAACGGGTCGCAAAACAATGCCCGTCTACCTCTTCCGTTCCCATTCTGCGAACAAAAGATGACGACGTTGCGAAATCTGCCGTGATCACCTAACGGTTTGAGATAAAAGGTGAAATGTCAGTCTTGCGGCAAAATCATGGCAGCAGCTGGCGCTGCCACATTTTTAGTCACTGCACGCTTGGACCGCCGGTATCCGGGAAGGCACGCCGTTCTGCGCCAGGAGCATGCCGAAGTAGAAAACGCGCGCCTCGAAAGGCGCGCGTCAACAATCTGAAGCCTTTGATTTTACGCGGGTATCTTGACGACCACCTCGGTCTTGTCGCCGGCCTTCGGCTGAAAACCGGAAGACTTTGTCTTGGTTCCATTGACTTCGAGCGAGATGGATTTGGCCTTTTTGTCGCGGATGACGCGAACCTTGATCTCCGACCCCAGCATCTTCAACGTGGCAGAATAGCCGTCCCAATGGCTGGGCAGTTTCGGCCGGAACGTGATCTGCTTGCCCCGCCGCTCAATGCCCAGAATTCCTTCGACCGCAGCACGGTAAAGCCATCCCGCTGAGCCCGTATACCAGGTCCAGCCGCCGCGACCGCCCTTGCCCTCACCGGAATAGATGTCGGCGGCGACGACGTACGGCTCGACGCGGTAATGCTCGGCCGATGCATCGTCGAGCGCATGGTTGACCGGGTTCAGCATCGAGAAGCAGCGATAGGCATCGTCGGTGCGGCCCATTTCAGCGAGCGCGATGACAAACCAGGTCGCCGCATGGGTGTACTGGCCGCCGTTCTCGCGCACGCCCGGCGGATAACTCTTGATGTAACCAGGGTCCTTTCTCGTGTTCTGGAAGGCCGGGGTAAACAGTTTGACGATCTTGAGCTTGTCGTCGACCAGCAGGTTCGTCGCCTGCTGCATCGCCGTGGTCGAGCGCGCGGGGTCGCCCTCGCCGGAGAGCACGCTCCACGACTGCGCGATGGAGTCGATCTTGCACTCGTCCGAATTGTGCGAGCCAAGCGGCGTGCCGTCATCGTAGCTGCCGCGGCGATACCACTGGCCGTCCCAGGCGGTGCTTTCCAGCGCCCGCTTCAGCACATCGGCGTGATTTGTCCAGGCCTGCGCCCGCTTGGTGTCGCCCTGCCCCTTGGCCACGGTGGTAAAGTCGCCCAGCGTCTTCAAAAGGAACCAGCCGAGCCAGACACTCTCCCCCTTGCCGGCTTCGCCGACGCGGTTCATGCCGTCGTTCCAGTCGCCGCCGAGGATCAGCGGCAGCCCTGCCGGGCTGCTGCGCTTGACCGCAAGGTCGAGCGCGCGCGCGCAATGGTCGTAGAGCGAAGCGTTCGTCTTGGAGATTTCCGGCGTGAAGAAGGCGTCGTGCTCGCCCTCGCCCAGCACCTGCCCGTCGATGAAAGGCAGCTGCTCCTTCAGGATCCCTGTATCGCCGGTCACCTCGATGTAGCGATTGGTGGCATGCGCCAGCCAGACCACATCGTCGGAGATCATGGTGCGCACGCCGGCGTCGGTGCGCGGCAACCACCAATGCTGGACATCGCCTTCGGGGAACTGCCGGCGCGCCGCATTGAGGATCTGGTCGCGCGCCAGTTTCGGATCATGCGCAAGCAGGGCCAGCGTGTCCTGCAGCTGGTCGCGGAAGCCGAAGGCGCCGCTTGCCTGATAAAAGGCCGAGCGGGCGCGGATGCGGCAGGCCAGGCTCTGATAGGGCAGCCAGTGATTGACCATGGCGTCGAGCGCCTTGTCGGGCGTCTCGACCTGGATGGTGTCGAGGAAGCCGCGCCAGACGCGTTCATTGTCGGCCAGCCGCTGGTCGAAATCCTTGCCCGAATGGGTCTGCACCAACGCGCTCGCCTCGGCTGATGTAGCGGCGTCGCCAACCAGCCAGACCAGCGTGACGTCGCCGCCGGCAGGGATGTCGATGTCGCTGGCGACAGCTGCGCACGGATCGTCGCCGGCCTCGACGCGGCCCGACAGGCCGGCGCCGCTGACGACAGCGTGCGGGAAGGCGCTGGTGCCGTGCCTACCGATGAACTCGCCACGATCGGCTGTCACCGAATGCACCGGACCGGTGGCGGCCAGGAAGGCCACCCGGTCGCCGAAATCGAGACCGTAGGGGTTTTGCGCCAGAAGCGCGCCGGTCGCTGGATCCCTGGACGGGATGATGGTCGCAGCCGTGCTCGAGCGATGGCTGCCGAGAACCCATTCGGCATAGGCGTAGACGCGCAGCCGCGCCGGCGCCGAGCCCGAGTTCTGGATGCGCAGCCGCGTGATCTTCACTGGATCGACGGGATCGACGACGTGCGTCAGATCCATCGACAGCGGGCCGCGTTTGGACCGGAAGGTCGAGAAGCCCTGGCCGTGCCATGTCTCATAGGTCATCGAGGGATCGCGGACCACGGCAGCCAGCGGCGAGAATGCCTTGCCGCTGGCCTGATCGTAGATGTAGATGCCCTCGCCCGGCCGGTTGGTGACCGGGTCGTTCGACCATGGCGTCAGTTGGTAATCGCGGCTGTTGCGGCTCCAGGTGAAGGCAGCGCCTTCGGCCGAGACATGGAAGCCGAACGAGGCGTTCGAGACGACGTTGATCCAGGGCTGCGGCGTCGTGCGCCGGCCGGTGAGACGCGTGACATAGTGACGGCCATCGCCTTCGAAACCGCCAAAGCCGTTCCATTGGCTGAGGCCGCTGCCGTCGGCGCTGCTGTCGGACGCGGCATGGTATGCAGGCGCCGCCGGCACCGGCAGAGACGGCTCGCGCAGCGACGCGGGGGCCACCGGCTGCAGGGCATCGCGTGCTTGCAAGGCTGCCGCCTCGGCGCGTTCGATCTGGTCGAAGATGGTGCCGTTGCGCGTGTGCAGAACCACGCGGGCAACCGCCAGCAGCGTCTTGTACGTCGCCTCGTCCATCAGGTCGCGGCGCACGGCGAAGATGTGCTGGCGCGGCCCGAGTTCCTTGCCGCGCAGGCGGCTGTTTTCGCACAGCGTCTCGACCGCGCGCTGCAGGTCCTGGACATAGGACGATGCCTGCTCGTTGACGACCACGAAGTCGATCATCATGCCGCGGGCGCGCATATACTCCTGGAAGCGCAGCGCCTGGGCGACAATTTCGAGGTCGGCCACGTCGCCGATGCGGACCAGGAAGATCGGGAAATCGCCCGAAATGCTGGTCGGCCACAGGCTGGACTGCTTGCCCAGCCCCGAAGCGATGGATTCGCCGGGCAGGCGCAGGAACGGATCGGGATAGATCAGGAAGCGCGCCAGCTTCTGCACGTTGGCGGCGTCGGTCAGGCTGAGACCAAGATGGCGGGTCTGCACCTGCGAACGCGTCCAGGCAAGCATCGCCTGGCGAGCAAAACTTTCGGGATGGTCGAGCCTGGCGATGGCGTCGTCCAGTTCGGCGCGGTTGGCGCCGACGGCGGTCCAGAAGGTCAGCGATATCTTCTTGTTGGCCGGCACCCGCACCTGGCGGCGCAGGGCCGCTACCGGATCGAGGGTGAAGCCGTGGTGACCGCCAAGCTTGGCGCCGGGATCGAAGGCCGCCGCTTCCGCGATGGTACGGCCACGGCCGATGAAGGCACGGCGGTCGGTTTCGGCCTCGGCATCGCGCGCCGACCCGGACGGATCGGTGACGAAATGCACCATGGTGACGTCAGGCTCGTTCTTCTCGCGCTTGCGCCTGGTGGCAAAGATGGCGCCGTTATTGGCAGCGATCTCGGTCTCGATAAACATTTTCGAGAACGCAGGATGGGCATTGTCGGAGGCTTCGTTGCCCAGGACCAGCTCGGCAAAGGAGGTCACCTCGATATGCCGGTCAGTGGCGCCGTCGTTGTAGAGCGTGACGCGCCGTCCCTCGCCATTGCCTTCCGAGATGACGATGCATTCGACCTCCGAACGCAGCGAGCCCACTGTTTTGACGAAGCTCGCCTTGTCGTCGGAAAACAGCGTCTGCACTCTCTCGCCGGTCGCCTGCTTCGGCTCCGCGGTGGCCGACCACCAGTCGCCGCTGCCGGCGTCGCGCAGGAAGATGTAGGAGCCGAGCCGGTCTTCGGTCGGGTCGGGCTGCCAACGGGTGACGGCGAGTTCGCCCCAGCGGCTGTAACCGGAACCGGTGGCCGAGACCATGACGGAGTAGCGGCCATTGGACATGACGCTGGTGGCGCGCAACGCCCTCAGCGGGTCGAGGACGATGCGCGAATCCGGGCTCTCGACCTCGGTCTCGTCCTTCGAGCGCTCGTCGGCTTCGGTCCTGACCGTGGCGGTCGGGATGTCGCGCGGCGCCCTCTCCTGAAGCAGGAGTTCGGCAGACTCGATCACCGGATCGCTGTGGAAGCGGTCGCGCAGCCTGCCCTCGAAGATGGCGTCGGCAACGGCGGCGATCGACATGCCGGAGTGATGCGCCATGTAGTTCAGGACAACGGCATGGTCGGTGCCTTCCGGCACGCGCTGCGGCGTGAAGTCGACGGCGTCATAAAAGCCATGCCGGCCGAGAGCGCCGATGGAGCGCAGCCTGGCCAGATTCTGGACGGATTCGCGCGGTGTGAACTGCGCCGCGAGGATCGTGGCGTAAGGCGCGATCACCGTGTTCTGGCCAAGGCCGCGCTTGAGACCAAGTCCGGGCACGCCGAAATTGGTATACTGGTAGGTCAGTTCGCGGTCGCGGGCATTGTAGGCCGCTTCCGAAATACCCCAGGGCACGTTCTTCGAACGCGCGTACTGGATCTGGCGCTTGATGATCAGCTTGCTGGTCTGGTTGAGGATCGATCCCTGCGGCTCCTTCATCACCAAAGGCGGCATCAGATACTCGAACATCGAGCCCGACCAGGACATCAGCGCACCCTGGAAGCCGATCTCGACGATCGGCCTTCCAAGCCGGAACCAATGCTCCGTGGGCAGGTCACCCTTGGCGATGGCGAACAGGCTGGTCAGCCGCGCCTCGGAGGCGAGCAGATCGTAGCAGCTCTCATCGAGCTGATGCTCCTCGACCCGGTAGCCGATTGACAGCAGTTTGCGCTCCTGACGCATCAGGAAAGAGAAATCCATCTCGAAGGCATAGCGGCGGCAGCGTTCGCGCAGCGCCAGCAGCTTGGCGCGCAAGGCTTCGACGGCGTTTTCGTCGCTGTGCGAGTCATGCACATGCGCCTCGCAGGTCGCTTCCAGCCGTGCCGCCCAGTCGGCGATAATGTCGCTCCGCTGCGATCCGGCCTCGGTGTGGATGGCGGTGGCGAGCTTGCGGATCTCGCCGGCAAGCACGGCCAGGTTAATCGTGCGGATCGAGGCCATCTCCGGCTGCGCCTTGATGGTCATGACGGCGCGCCGCATGCCGTCGAGGCGGTCGGCCAGACGCTGGCGCAACGGCCGCAGTTGCCGGCGGTCGTCAGGCAATTCCTCGAGGCTCTCGTCGAGGATGCTCACCGTGTCGAGGACGCCTTCGAAATCGCCCTGCAGGTGAACGGACGGGGCTTCCGCCCACTCCGCACAGGCCGCCGCCACCGCGACCAGATGTCCGGCGAGATTGCCGCTGTCGACGGCCGAGATGTAGAGCGGATAGAGCGGCTTGAGCGTCGTGGTGTCGTACCAGTTGAAGAGGTGGCCGCGGTTGCGCGGCATGCTCTCGATGGTCGTCATCGTGGCGTCGATGCGGGTGATGGCATCGGAGAGCGCAATCCAGCCGAAATCGCGTGCCGACACCACCGACAGCAGGTAGACGCCGATATTGGTCGGCGACGTCCGCGGCGCCACAACCGGCGCCGGGCTTTCCTGGAAATTGTCGGGCGGCAGATTGTGGTGCTCGGCCGTGACGAAGGTTTCGAAATAATGCCAGGTGCGGCGCGCCACGGTGCGTAGCGCGTGGATGTCGGCCTGCGATATGCGCAGGCGGTCCTCGGTCTCGGCCGAGCGGCTGATCCAGCAGGCAACCGCCGGCGAACCGATCCAGAACAGAGCGAAGAAGAAGGCGACGAAGGCACCGGTGGAATCGGCCAGCACGGGGATAGCGAGACCGACGACGCCGATGATCACGGCGCCATACATCATGCTGTAATAGGAGCCGATATCGTTGTCGCCGCCCTTGTGCGCCTGCGACGCGGTGCGCCATTCCAGCAGGTTCTGGCGGCTGACGAACAGGCGGTAGAGCGTGCGCACGATGGCGTCGCCCATCATCCAGGCATTGTGCGCCATCAACAGCACTTTCAGCGCCACAAGGGCCGTGCCGAAGACGGTGTCGTGCGCCAGTGCGGAGAAATGGCCGCGCGGCGTCTGGTCGCCGCTCTTGGGCAGGATGGCGTTGACGACATCGAAGGTCGGCGCCATGAACAGCGACAGGATCAGCAGCGCCTGCCACTGCGCGGCCTGCGTGAAGGGCAGTAGCGTCCAGCCGGCGATCGCCGCCATCACCCAGAAGATCGGGGTCAGCGAGCGGCGCAGATTGTCGACCATCTTCCAGCGCGACAGCGCCGGCACGCCGGAACGCGGCGAGAAGATGAAGCGCAGCAGCTGCCAGTCGCCGCGCGCCCAGCGGTGGTGGCGCGAGGCGTCGACCGAGTAGCGGGTAGGATAGTCCTCGACCAGTTCGACGTCGGTGACAAGTGCTGCGCGCGCCAGCGCACCTTCGAGCAGATCGTGGCTGAGGACGGTGTTTTCCTCGATGCGGCCCTGCAGCGCCGCCTCGAAAGCGTCGACGTGATAAAGGCCCTTGCCGGTGAAGGAGCCGTCGCTGAAGACGTCCTGGTAGAGATCCGAGACGGCAAAGACGTAAGGATCGAGACCGCTGTTGGACGAGAAGACGCGCTGGAAGAAAGAAGCGTCGTCGCCGCTGGTGAGCGAGGCTGTGATGCGCGGCTGCAGAATGGTGTAGCCGGCGGTAACGACGCGCTTTGTCGCGTCGAAATGCGGGCGGTTGAGCGGATGGGCGAGCTTGCCGACCAGTGACGACACGGCGTCGCGCGTGGTGCGCGTGTCGGCGTCGAGCGTCATGACATAGACGACCTTTTCCGGCAGCGGCACGTCGAGCGGCAGGAAGGTGGTGTCGCTGTCGCCGCGCAAGAGAAGGTTCAGCTCATGCAGCTTGCCGCGCTTGCGCTCCCAGCCCATCCAGGCGCCCTGCGCCTGGTTGTAGAGCCGGCGGCGATGCAGGATATAGAAACGCGGCGCGCCTTCCGAGTGATAACGGGCGTTGAGCCTGGCGATCTCGTCGCGCGCATATTGCAGGATCTCGATGTCGGCGGCGTCGATCTCGGTCTTGGAATCCGGCCAGTCGGACAGCAGCGCGAAATGGATTTCTTCTGCCGTGTTGGCGAGGTGATGCACCTCGATGTTGCGGATGTTTTCCTCGACATCATCGCGCGAGCCGATCAGCGACGGCACCACGACCAAGGTGCGTGATGCCGCCGGAATGCCGTGCTTGTAATCATAGCCGACGAGCCGCGTCGGCTTCAGGAACAGTGAAACAACGGTGTTGAAGAAGGCGAGCGCGCCTTCGCTGGCAGGCACCGCAAACAGCGCCAGCATCAGCGTGATGGATTCCACCGACAGGCCGAGATGGGCAAGCGCATTGCCAGAGACAACCAGCAGCAGCACCGTCAGCAGGAAGACCGGCACAACGATGCCGAGCCAGCCCGTGGCGGTGAAGGCGCGCTTGAAGGTCACATGGAAGGGCGGCCGATAGCCGATCGCCTTTTCCAGATCCGGCCGGCGCGGGCCGACCAGGAAGAAGCCGACATCGGTATGCATGGCCGGATCGGCTGATGCATCCGGCACGCCGGAGGCATCGGTGACCCCGGGAACATGGCTGGCCAGCTCGATGGCCTTTTCGGCGACACGGAATTCGGACAGGTCGGAGCGGCGTGCCAGTTGCTCGATCGACGTGCGGTACTGGTCGCGCGAAAAGAAATCGAGCGCGGCGAAATCGGTGCGCTCGCGCAACAGCGTGTCGATGCGGCTGACGCCCTCGAACCACACCGTCCAGTCGACGTCGTTGATGAGGCGCAGGCCGCGGATGATGTTGCCGGTGGTGACATTGCCGCTGGACAGCGTGCGATGCTCGGAAATGATGATTTCCTCGGCGTCGGAGCCGGTTTTCTCGAGCTCGACCTCCAGCCATTCCAGCGCCCTGCCGGCATTCTGCGAGCCGTCGCGCAGGCGGTAGAGCAACTGGGTGGCGAAGGTGGTGTCCTGCGCATGCGCGCCGTAGCCCGACAGGATCTTCCGGCGGTCTGCATTGTCGTCGGTCGCCAGCACGCGGTCGGCGACCTCGTTGGCGATATGGCGCATCTGCCTGGTGCGGTCGACGCGCACGGCGATGCGGCGCAGATTCTCGATCAAAACGAAGCGCAGCAGCGACGGCAGCGCCCACAATTCGCCGATCTTGAGCGGCTCGACCGACTGAAAACCCTCGACGATGGATTTGAACATGGTCGCCGAAACCGAACTGTCGGAATGGGCAACATAGCTCCAGGCCAAGGCCAGCGCGCGCGGCACCGCGGCGCGATCGGCCACTTCCAGGGTCGGCAACTGCCGGTAGAAACGGCGCGGCAGGTCGCGCTTCACCTGAAAAATGGTCTCCTCGACGAGATAATTGTTGTCGAGCAGCCATTGCGCGGCAGGCGTGATGGTTTCGCCCTTGGCCTGGGCGGCATTGGTCGAGCGGTAGACTTCGAGGATTTTCTTGGCGCTGTCGCGGATGCGGGCCTGGAAATCGAACGGCGTCAGGCCGAACAGGTCCTTGACGTCGCCCTTGGCGAGGCTTTCGCCCAGCGCGCGCAGCCGCTCTTCGGGCAGGAAATTGGAGCGTATCGGCTCTTCGGTGATGACCGGAAAGCCGGCGCTGGACTTTTCGATATGGGCAGGATTTGTCTGGATATTCATTGAAAATTCCGCATGGGGGACGCGATGCGGCGCCACCGCCACGGCAATGTCCCTAAAACCGATTCAAATGCAATTGGTTGCATGATTACACTGGCCGAAAGTTTTGCTTCGCACCACGCCAGAGGCGTTATCCCTTCGACATTTCAAGTGGGGCTTTCGACAACTCAAGGACGAGCACCCCTGCCCTCCCGTCCGCCTTGGAACGACGGAAGGATTCGGGCTTTTTCGTGATCCAGACAACAGCTTACGCCAGATTTCTCCGGCGTGCGATCATGTTTGGCAACAGGCGTTAATCGTTGTGCTGGCGGTGCGGCTGGCCCAGCCTGGCTATCCGAATGACGAACACGGTCGTCGGCCGTACCGGTTCAACCCGTAGTTTCGCCTGCGGACCGAGCAACAGCGTGTCGAGGGGTCCAAGACGAGACGATGTCGGGCCGCTGAGGCCGACCTCGCCGTCGAACGGCAGGATCAGGGTCATAGCGCTGGTCGGCCGGATGTCGGTCGGAACCGAGACCACCAGGCGCTCGACCGTGTGCGTGGCCCGCGCGCGGCGGGTCATGACGTTGAGGTCGGTGATCGGACCGGAGATCAGCGCGGCCGTGGTCGGCACATCGGCCGGGAAGGACAGCGGGGCGGAAGCCGCCGTCACTTCGGCCGGCGGACGGCCGGCAATATCAAGCACGATACCCTCGCCTTCCAGCACGGCAAGCGTGCGGTCGACGCCGGCAAAGCCCGAGAACGGGCCGCTGCCCTCGACTCGCGCCATCGAAACGCGCCAGTCGAAATCGTCCAGCCCGACGCCGTCCGGCGAGACGGCGATCTCGGTGGTCGTGCCGCCGCCATTCTTCCACGGCATGACGCGGTAGTCGGCGGCCCGTAGGATGCGCATCATTTAAGCCAATCAGCCTAAAATACCGGGCAGATTGAGCTGGTGCTCCTTCGCGCACTCGATGGCGATGTCGTAGCCGGCATCGGCGTGGCGCATGACGCCTGTCGCCGGATCGTTCCACAACACGCGCTCCAGGCGCCTTGCGGCGTCCGGCGTGCCGTCGGCGACGATGACCATGCCGGCATGCTGCGAGAAACCCATGCCGACGCCGCCGCCATGATGCAGCGACACCCAGGTTGCGCCCGACGCGGTGTTGAGCAACGCATTGAGCAGCGGCCAGTCGGAGACGGCGTCGGAGCCGTCCTTCATCGCTTCCGTCTCGCGGTTGGGCGAAGCCACCGAGCCGGAATCGAGGTGGTCGCGGCCGATGACGACGGGCGCCTTGAGTTCGCCCCTGGCCACCATCTCGTTGAAGGCGAGGCCCAGCCTGTGGCGGTCGCCGAGGCCGACCCAGCAGATGCGCGCCGGCAGGCCCTGAAAGGCGATGCGCTCACGTGCCATGTCCAGCCAGTTGTGCAGATGGGTGTTGCCGGGGGTGAGTTCGCGCACCTTGGCGTCCGTCTTGTAGATATCCTCGGGATCGCCCGAAAGAGCAGCCCAGCGGAACGGGCCGATGCCGCGGCAGAACAGCGGCCTTATATAGGCCGGCACGAAACCCGGGAAAGCAAAGGCGTTCTCGAAGCCTTCGTCCTTGGCGACCTGGCGGATGTTGTTGCCATAGTCGAGCGTCGGCACGCCGGCATTCCAGAACGCGACCATCGCCTCGACATGCTCGCGCATTGAGGCGCGGGCGGCCTTCTCGACAGCCTTGGGATCGGAGACGCGCTTCTCGCGCCACTCAGCCATCGTCCAGCCCTTGGGCAGATAGCCGTTAATCGGGTCATGCGCCGAGGTCTGGTCGGTGACCATGTCGGGGCGGATGCCCCGCTTGAACATTTCCGGCACGATGTCGGCCGCATTGCCGAGCAGGCCGACCGACTTCGCCTCGCCGGCCCTGGTCCAGCGCTCGATCATTTCCATCGCTTCGTCGAGCGTCTCGGCCTTCTCGTCGACATAGCGGGTGCGCAGCCGGAAATCGATCGAGTCCGGATTGCATTCGATGGCGAGGCAGCAGGCGCCGGCCATGACGGCGGCAAGCGGCTGGGCGCCGCCCATGCCGCCGAGGCCGCCGGTCAGGATCCATTTGCCCGTAAGGTTGCCATTGTAGTGCTGGCGGCCGGCCTCGACGAAGGTCTCGTAGGTGCCCTGCACGATGCCTTGCGTGCCGATATAGATCCAGGAGCCGGCCGTCATCTGGCCGTACATCATCAGGCCTTTTTTATCGAGCTCGTTGAATTTATCCCAGGTCGCCCAATGCGGCACGATGTTGGAGTTGGCGATCAGCACGCGCGGCGCATCGGTGTGCGTCCGGAAGACGCCGACCGGCTTGCCGGACTGGACCAGCAGCGTCTCGTCTTCATTGAGGGTCTTCAACGAGGCGACGATGCTGTCGAAATCGTTCCAGGTGCGCGCGGCCCGGCCGATGCCGCCATAGACGACGAGCTCATTGGGGTTTTCGGCGACATCGGGATCGAGGTTGTTCATCAGCATGCGCAGCGGCGCTTCGGTCGTCCAGTATTTGGCGTTGAGCTTGTCGCCGCGGGGCGCGCGCACTTCGCGGATGTTGTGGCGAGGATTGTTCATCATTGTCCCTTTGGAGTAAGGCGGCGTCTCAGCGCCCGGCCCAGTCAATGGCGGATTGGAGGATTTTCGTCAGTGTGGCGCGCATTGGCGCGGCGAACTCGGCATCATAAGGCACCGGCCAATTGTCCGGTTCGCCCTTGCCCTCGGGCTCGCGCAAATAGCCGCGATCGGCAAGTTCCATCTGCAGCGCATGGTAGCCGCCTTGCGGATTGCCGAAATAGCGGGTGATCCAGCCACCCTTGAAACGGCCGTTGATGACATTGCTTTCACCGCTCTCGGCCATGATCTGGCCAACCAGCGCCTGCAGCGTAGGATCCGCGGTCTGGCCGTCATTGGTGCCGAGATTGAACACCGGCAGCGTGCCGTAGAACAGGCGCGGCAGCACCGACCGGATCGAGTGGCAATCGTAAATGACGACCTTCTCATGCAGGCCGCGCAGCCTGACGGACTGAGCCGCCAGCATTTCATGGTAGGGCACGAAATACGCTATGCGGCGCTGGTCTATCTCCGATGGCGTCGGTTCCGCGCCGGGCAGATACAGCGGATCGCCGTCGAAGGTCTCGGTCGGGCATAGCGTCGTTGTCGTCTGCCCGGGATAGAGCGAGGCGCCGGAAGGATCGCGGTTGACATCGATGACGGTGCGCGAGATCGACGTGTGCACGACAGTCGCGCCAAGGCCGGCGGCAAAATCGTAGAGATTGTCGATCCACCAGTCGCAATCGCGGCGGCCGAGCCAGGGCGAGACCAGCCGATTGTCGATGCCGGCGAGATCGATACCCGTGTGCGGGATGGACACCAACAGGGGTGCCGTGCCTTCCGTCACTGTCAGCCAGTCGGTCATGTCAGACTCCCGAGATCGAAGGCAATGTCACCGCGCTCGCAGCCTTGATGGCAGCGCCGCTGCGCACCATGGCGATGGCTTTTTCCATGTCAGGGTGGAAATGCCGGTCATTGTCGAGATGCGGCACCTCGGCGCGGACCAGCTTGCGAACCGCTTCCAGAGCTGCACTCGACGCCAGCGGCGCATGGAAATCGCAGCCTTGCGCGGCGGCCAAGAGTTCGATGCCGATGACGGCCGTGGCGTTTTCGATCATGCCGATCAGCCGGCGAGCGCCGTGTGCGGCCATCGATACATGGTCTTCCTGGTTGGCCGAGGTCGGGATGGAATCGACACTTGCCGGATAGGCCTTCTGCTTGTTCTCAGAGACGAGCGCCGCCGCCGTCACCTGCGGGATCATGAAGCCGGAGTTCAGGCCGGGCTTCGGCGTCAGGAAGGCCGGCATGCCGGAGAGTGCTGGGTCGACCAGCATGGCGATGCGGCGTTCCGACAGCGAGCCGATCTCGCAGACGGCAAGCGCGATCATGTCGGCAGCGAAAGCCACCGGCTCGGCGTGGAAATTGCCGCCGGACAGCGCTGTGTCGTCCTCGGCGAAAATCAGCGGATTGTCGGTGACGCCATTGGCCTCGGTGCCGAGCGTATCGGCAGCCTGGCGCAGCACGCTGAGCGCCGCACCCATCACCTGCGGCTGGCAGCGCAGGCAGTACGGATCCTGCACGCGCTCATCGCCGACGCGGTGCGATTCACGGATAGCGCTGCCGGCCATCAGATTGCGCAGCGCTGCCGCCGTCTCGATCTGGCCCGGGTGTTTTCTGAGGAGATGGATGCGCGGATCGAAGGGTGCATCGGAGCCCTTGGCAGCGTCGGTCGACAGCGCCCCGGCGACCAGCGCCGACTGATACAGCACTTCGGCTTCGAACAGAGCGGCCAGCGCGTAGGCGGTGGAAAACTGCGTCCCGTTGAGCAGCGCCAGACCTTCCTTGGCGCCAAGCGTCACCGGCTCCAGGCCGTGCGAGACGAAAGCGACCTTGGCCGGGAAGCGGCCATGCGGTGTAATGCATTCGCCAACGCCGATCATCACCGCAGTCATGTGCGACAGCGGCGCGAGATCTCCGGAGGCGCCGACCGAGCCCTGCGCCGGCACGACGGGGATGACGTCGTTGGCCAGCATCGCTTCCAGCAATTCGATGGTTTGCGGCCGCACGCCCGACGCACCCTGCGCCAGGCTGGCGAGCTTCAGCGCCATCATCAACCGAACCACAGCGACCGGCATCGGCTCGCCGACGCCGGCGGCATGCGACAAAACGATGTTGCGTTGCAGGGTCTCTAGATCCTCGGCCGGAATGCGGACGCTGGCCAGTTTGCCGAAGCCGGTGTTGATGCCATAGACCGGCTCACCCTTGGCGACGATGCGGGCGACAGCCTCGGCGCTGGCCTTGATTTTTGGCCGGCAGGAGGCGTCGAGCTTCGGCATGGCGCCACGATAGATAGCGCGCCAGTCGGCCAGCGTCGCATTGCCGGGCTTCAGGTTAAGTTCGGTCATTGTCCTCTCCAGATGCGGGCATGGAGCGGGTTGAAGCCCATGCGGTAGACGAGTTCGGCCGGACGCTCGATGTCCCAGATCGCCAGGTCGGCGGATTTTCCTGCCTCAAGCGTGCCGGTCTGGCCGAGCAATCCCAGCGCGCGGGCAGCCTCGCGAGTGGTGCCGGCCAGGCACTCCTCGACGGTCAGGCCGAAAAGCGTCGCGGCCATGTTCATGGTCAGAAGTAGCGAGGTCAGCGGCGACGTCCCGGGATTGTTGTCGGTGGCGACCGCCATCTTGACGCCGTGCTGGCGAAACAGGCCGATCGGCGGCTTCCTGGTTTCGCGGATGAAATAGTAGGCGCCGGGTAGGATCGTCGCCACGGTGCCGGCCTTGGCCATGGCTGCGGCACCTGCTTCATCGGTGTATTCGAGATGGTCGGCCGACAGCGCGCCATAGCGGGCGGCGAGTTCGGCGCCATGCAGGTTCGACAGCTGGTCGGCATGGAGCTTTACCGGCAGGCCAAGCGCCTTGGCCTTGTCGAACACGCGGGCGATTTGCTCCGGCGAGAAGGCAATGCCTTCGCAGAACCCATCAACGGCATCCGCCAGGCCCTCGACGGCGATGGCGGGCAGAATATTATCGACGATATTGTCGACGTATTCATCCTTGTCGCGATAGGGCTCCGACGGCACGGAAAGATCGCCCAGATTCTGCGGTAGTGTGTGTGCGCCGAGAAAAGTGGTGACCACGGACACATCCCGCATTGTGCCCAGCCGCCGCGCCGCACGTAGCGACCATCTCTCATGCATATGGCTAAGGCCGTAGCCCGACTTGATTTCGACGGTCGTCACGCCCTCGGCAATCAAAGCGTCGAGGCGCGGCAGGCTCTGCCGGACCAATTCGTCCTCGTGCGCTGCACGCGTGGCTTTGACCGTCGAGACGATGCCACCGCCGGCTCTGGCGACTTCTTCATAGGTGGCGCCGGCCAGCCGCATCTCGAATTCGTTGGCGCGGTTGCCGGCATGGACGAGATGGGTGTGGCAGTCGACGAGGCCGGGCGTGACCCAGCGGCCTTCGCAATCGGTGGTCGCGGCGCCCTGAGCCAAGGCGGAAGGCATGTCGGCTTCTGGGCCGGCATAGACGATGAGACCGTCGCGGGCGGCAATCGCGCCCTTGTCGACAATGCCCAGTCCGGCGTCGCCTTCGGCCATGGTTGCCAGGCGCGCATGGCGCCAAAGGTGAAGGCCCCCTGCCCGGCTTTTGTTCTGTGCCGCCATCATCTTTTTCCGTTTGATTGGATGGCTATTATGTATATACATATTGAAAAGCACTGCAAGTGCAATTGTTCAGGGAATGCGGAGAAAAACGTGACGGCGATCTTTGCGGAACAGGCGCTGCTGCCCAATGGCTGGCACGACAAGGTGCGGATTTTGTTGAACGACGGTCGCATCACGGCAGTCGAAGCCGGCACGTCGATACAGGCTGACGACGAACGCCACGCCATTCTGGTGCCGGGCATGCCGAACCTGCACAGCCACGCCTTCCAGCGCGGCATGGCCGGGCTTGCCGAACTGCGCGGTCCCTCCGCCGACAGCTTCTGGAGCTGGCGCGAGGTGATGTACCGCTTCGCGCTGTCGATGACGCCGGACCAGGTCGAGGCGGTCGCCGCCCAGCTTTATGTCGAAATGCTGGAGGCCGGATTCTCGCGCGTCGGCGAATTTCATTATCTCCACCACGATCGCGACGGAAAACCCTATGCCAACCTTGCCGAGATGGCCGAACGTATTGCCGCGGCCGCCGGCGAAACCGGGATCGGCCTGACGCTGCTGCCGGTATTTTATGCCCATTCCTCCTTCGGCGGCGCTGCGCCCAACGAAGGCCAGCGGCGATTCATCAACGATGTGAATCGGTTCGAACGCTTGCTTGAGAAAAGCCGTGAATCGGTTCGTGCGTTGAATCAGGCTGTCGTCGGCGTCGCCCCGCACAGCCTGCGCGCCGCGACGCCGGAGGAACTCAGCGCTGTTGCCGCCATTGCGCCGGACGGACCGATCCACATCCACGTCGCCGAGCAGGTGAAGGAGGTCGAGGATTGCCTGGCGTGGTCGGGTGCGCGACCGGTCGAATGGCTGCTCGCCAATGCCGGGATCGACAAGCGTTGGTGCCTGATCCACGCCACCCACATGACCGAGGCTGAGACAACCGGCATGGCCAGAAGCGGCGCCATTGCCGGGCTTTGCCCGATCACCGAAGCCAATCTCGGCGACGGCACCTTTTCAGCACCTCTGTTCATCGAACATGGCGGCCGCTTCGGCGTCGGCTCGGATTCCAACGTGCTGATCGGCCTGCCGGATGAATTGCGCCAGCTCGAATATTCGCAGCGCCTCGCACACCGCGCCCGCAATGTGCTGGCGGTGGCCGGCGGCTCGACCGGGCGGGCTCTGTTCGACGCGGCCCGCGATGGCGGCAGCACTGCACTCGGCGCCGGCCCGTCGCGGATCGCCGCCGGTGCCGCAGCCGATTTCGTCTCACTCGACGAAAACCATCCTTCGCTGGCCGGAAAAAGTGGCGATGCGATCCTCGACGCCTGGATCTTTGCCAATGGCGGCAAGGTCGATTGCGTCTGGGTGCACGGAAAAAAACAAGTCAGCGGCGGCCGGCATGCAGCGCGTGAGACGATCGCCGAGCGCTTTCGCCATGTGATGACGGCGCTTTCGGCATGAGCATATCAGAGACAGCGGCGGTGGAAGGCGGCGGTTCGCTGCACCAGCGCATCCTGTCCGACATCAGCGAGAAAATAATGTCCGGCGCCTGGGCGCCGGGCCACCGCATCCCGTTCGAGCACGAGTTGACGGCGCAGTATCATTGCTCGCGCATGACGGTGAACAAGGCGCTGTCGCAACTGGCCAAGGCCGGGCTGATCGAGCGCCGCCGCCGTTCGGGCAGCTTTGTCCGCCAGCCGCAATCGCAGGCCGCGGTGCTGGAAATCCACGACATCAGGATCGAGGTCGAGGCGCTTGGGCTGGCCTATCGCTACGAGCGCGTGGCGCGGCAGAAAAGGCGCAGCAGCGCCGAGGATCGCGCCTTGCTGGAATTGGGAGCGGCTGGACAGGTGCTGGCGCTGAAATGCCGGCATTTCGCCGGCAAACGGCCATTCGCGCACGAACAGCGGCTGATCAATCTCGCCGCCGTCGCGGAAGCCGCCGAGGAGGAGTTTCTCGACATCGCCCCCGGTCCTTGGCTGATCGGCCGCGTGCCATGGAGTGAGGCCGAGCACCGCATCCGCGCGGTGGCGGCCGACAGGCATATTGCCGAAGCCCTCGACGTCGCAACCGGCGCACCGTGCCTGGTGGTCGAACGCCGGACCTGGAGCGCGGAGCACCCGGTGACGCAGGTGAGGTTCACTTATGCCGCGGAGAGCCACACGCTGGTGGCGCGGTTCAGGCCTTCGCAGGGGTAGCTCCTTTACCCTCCCCCTTGTGGGGAGGGTCGCTGCGAAGCAGCGGGGTGGGGTCGGTGCAGCCTCGCCGACCCCACCCCGTCTCGCAGTCTCCGCTTCGCTTCGACTACTCGCCGACCCTCCCCTCGAGGGGGAGGGTAAGGCGCCGCGCTCTAAATCGCCGCCGTAACGATAATCTCGACGGTGTATTCCGGCCCTGCAAGCTTGGCCTCACCCGTGGCGCGGGCGGGCGTGTTGCCTTGCGGGACCCACTTGTCCCATTCCTTGTTCATCTCGGCGAAGGTGCCCATATCGGCCAGCCAGATGATCGCCTGCAGGATCTTGGTCTTGTCGGTGCCGGCCTTGGCCAGCAGTTCGTCGATAGATGCGAGGATCGACCTCGTCTGTTCGCCAACGCTGGCGCCGGGCGTTCCGACCTGGCCGGCGAGATAGACGGTGTTGCCGTGGATGACGATCTGGCTCATGCGCGGGCCAACATCGATGCGACGAATGCTCATTGGATGGTTCCTTCGTTTGTCGGTGCGCCTGTTTAGAGTCGCTGCCGCCTCCGGGCAAGGCCAACAGCGCGAAACCTCTTGAGCCTGGGTTGGATCTTGGGCCGCAAATGTCTATCTGCGCCGAGGGATTTCTTTCCGGCGCGGATTGCCGACCTCGTGTGAGAGTGGCAAGACTTCGCGCCAAACCAGATTGCGAGGATGAGAGCCATGGAATATCGCGAAATCAGCGAGGACTATTCGGTCTCGGGCCAGATCCAGCCCGAAGATGCCGCCGCCATCAAGGAAGCCGGTTTCAAGAGCGTGATCTGCAACCGGCCGGATGACGAGCAGCCCGACCAGCCTTCGGCCGACAGCGTCAAGGCGGCGGTCGAAGCCGCGGGGCTGGCCTTCCGCTACATCCCGGTGATCAGCGGCCAGATCACGGCCGAGAATGTCGAGGACCAGGCCGAAGCGCTCGACGCGCTTGAGGGACCGGTGTTTGCTTATTGCCGGTCTGGAGCGCGCTGTACCAATCTTTATGGGCTGATCCAGCAGTCGAAGGGCTGACCTGGGGAATCAGCGGCGTCTTCTGGCCATCAGTTCGCGCACCCCAAAGAAGATAGCGAAAACGGCGGTGGTCATGGCAATCTGACCAAGTGGGACAGTGTTGGCAACGAGCAAGACAAAGCCCACAAGACCGATCGGAACGCCGATAATGCACCACCAGCGGGATTTCGGATCTGTGAATATGCCTCGTACGAAGCCTCCAAGTGGAGATGCCGGAGGTGACCGGAAGGGATTGATGTAAAAGGGAATTTGGAACATTGCGTCGAAGCCCTTGGGATGCCGCGCGAAATAGATAAAACTACCTATTGTGTACAGCACTAGTCCAACACCAAAGAGAACAATAGCGACGAGCTGAAAACTGACCATCTTCCCCACAGCCTGAACTTTCCAAATGCAAATGAACGGTATCGAAGTGCCGATATCATATCCACTCAAATCGGTAGCGCGCCGGTTTCCTTCAATGTCTCAAGCACGATCGCTGTCTTCACATGCTGCACCGATTCATCCGGCAGCAGCACGCCATTGACGAATTCCGACAGCGATTTGAGGTCGGGCGTCACCACCTTCAAGATATAATCCATCTCGCCTGTCAGCGCGTGCGCCTCCTGCACCTCCGGCAGCCGCGCCAGCAGCTCGCCGAAGCGCCTGGCATTGTCGCGGTTATGGGTGGCGAGCGTCACCGAGATGACGTTGACCAGCGAGAAGCCGAGCTTGTCGCGGTCGAGCACGGCCCGATAGCCCTTGATGAAGCCGTCTTCCTCCAGCCGCTGGCGGCGGCGCGAGCATTGCGATGCCGACAGGTTCACGCGCTCCGAGAGATCGTTATTGGTGAGCCGCGCGTCGCCCTGCAAGAGAGCCATTATCTTGCGGTCAAATTGATCGATGCGCGCGTCATTCATCGATTCACCTCCAATCATGCATGAATTACGCACCAGATGATCATTTTAAGCGTTTGAATGCAAGCACCGTGCGGCCGCTCCGCGCTATCATGCGTCATCTCGTGGTCCGATGCGGCCACCATCCGTTTGGAGGAATGCCATGGGTCCCTTCCCGCACGACGCCCCGCCCGCCAAGATCAGCAAGGAAAACCCCGCCGGCACCGACGGTTTCGAGTTCGTCGAGTTCGCGCATGCGGAGCCGCAGAAGCTCGCCGAGCTGTTCACCCGCATGGGCTATGTCGCGGTCGCCAAGCACCGCACGAAAGACATCACCGTCTGGCGCCAGGGCGACATCAACTATGTCGTCAATGCCGAGCCAGGCTCGCATGCGATGAAATTCGTCGACAAGCACGGCCCCTGCGCCGCCTCGATGGCCTGGCGCGTGGTCGATGCAAAGCATGCGTTCGAGCATGCGGTATCGAAAGGCGCCACGCCCTACGACGGCAACGACAAGGCGCTCGACGTGCCGGCCATTGTCGGCATTGGCGGCTCGCTGCTCTATTTCATCGAAGCCTATGGCAAGAAGGGCTCGGCCTATGATGCCGAGTTCGAGTGGCTGGGCGAACGCGACCCGCGGCCGCAAGGCGTCGGCTTCTATTTCCTCGACCACCTCACCCACAATGTCTATCGCGGCCAGATGGACAAATGGTGGGACTTTTATCGCGAACTGTTCGGCTTCAAGCAGATCCATTTCTTCGACATCGACGGCAAGATCACCGGCCTCGTCAGCCGCGCCATCACCTCGCCCTGCGGCAAGATCCGCATTCCGCTAAATGAATCCAAGGACGACACCAGCCAGATCGCCGAATACCTGAAGAAGTACAATGGCGAAGGCATCCAGCATATCGCCGTCGGGACCGACGACATCTACGCCGCCACCGACAAGCTTGCCGACAACGGGCTGAAGTTCATGCCCGGTCCGCCGGAGACCTACTACGACATGTCGTACAACAGGGTGAACGGGCATGACGAGCCGATCGAGCGGATGAAGAAGCACGGCATCCTGATCGACGGCGAAGGCGTGGTCGACGGCGGCATGACCAAGATCCTGCTGCAGATATTCTCCAAAACCGTGATTGGCCCGATCTTCTTCGAATTTATCCAGAGGAAGGGCGACGAAGGTTTTGGCGAAGGCAATTTCCGCGCGCTGTTCGAGTCGATCGAGCAGGACCAGATCAAGCGCGGCGTGATCAAGGTCGATGGCAAGGCGGCGTGAACCGTGAACGTCTCCATAACCGAAGCAAAGGCCAAACTATCGGAACTCGTCGGCCGCGCGGAAGCCGGCGAGGAGATAGTCATCACTCGTCACGGCAAGATCGCGGCGCGGCTCGTGCCACCAGTTCGAGAAGACTTGTTGTCGCGCATAGGTGCCCTGAAGGGCAAGATTTGGATTTCTGACGATTTCGACAAACTCGGCCCTGAATGGAACGAGTACACCAGATAAAGGTCAGAGGCTCAGCCGCTCGACCTCTTCCTTCCTCACCTTCAAATCATAATCGAGCAAAAACTCGTCCAGCTGCGGCGGCGCGACCGAGCTGCCCGAGAGCATCGCGTGAACCTGGCCGCGATGGTGGATGTCGTGCAGGAAGACATGGGCGAGAATGTCGCCGATCTTTTCGGGGATCATGCCGTCCTCGCGCCGGTCCGTGATGACCCGACGGTCGAGATCCGCCTCCGACAGCTTCTCGCAAAAGGCGATCAGGCGCCGGTCGGCCGCGACCTGAGCGGCAAACAGCGCCTGCGGGTCATCGAACGGCACGTAATCGTCATGGGCGGCCGCGCCGACGCCGCCCTCCTCAAGGAAATCGAGATAGAGATGATCGACCGCAAGGATGTGGTTGAGCGTTGCCTTGATCGACGGGAAGAAGCTGGTGCGTTCGGCTTCGAATTCGCCGGGCTTCAGCGCAAGCACAGCGCGGTAGAGCCGGTCATTCGACCAGAGATTGTTGCCGGCCATGCGGCTGAAGTGGGTGAGAATATCCATGTTATGCGCTTGGCCAACCGACCAAGTCCACCAACTTCAGAATGACGAGTATGGCAGCTATCCCCAGAAGACGAACGTTCATACCGCGGCGCAGTTCTTGCGTTCCTGCATCGCTTGCGACTTCCCGGTTCAAAGCGACGTACACAAGCCTCGGCAGGCGCGCCTCGCTGCTGAAATTACGCAGCCTTTCAGACCGATCCTCGACCTGCCGGCAGAGCCGAATTGCGGAAATCAAAAGCCAGCCGGTTGCGACGCTGCAAAGCCCAAGAAACCAAAGATAAGAAGCGGTATAGGCCATCTGCCATTCACGCTCCCGTCGATCGCATCAGATACAAGCCTGCCGCCATCACCGCGAAGCCGGCGACAACAATCAGCAAAAGCCGGTTCATGCGCCGCCGCGTCGCCTGCGTCTCCTCGTCCCGCGCCACATTGGTGTTGGTGATGGTGCGGAACATCATCGCCTTGCGCGGGTAGCCACTGCGGTTGGTCAGATCGGGCGAGCGCGCCTCGATGCGGTAGCTCAGCCGGATCGCCTGGATGAAGACCACCAGAATGGCCAGCGCCCAGACGCCGGCCAGCAGGTAGAACGCCTCTCCCGTCACTATTGCCCCCTCTTATGCCTGGGACTTCTCGACCTTCTGCTCGATGGCGCCGAAGATCGAGTTTCCGCTTTTATTCTTCATCTCGATACGCACCGTATCGCCAAAGCGCAGGAACGGCGTCTTGGGCTCGCCAGACTCAATGGTCTCGATCATGCGCAGTTCAGCGATGCAGGAATAGCCGGCGCCGCCGGCCGCCACCGGTTTGCCCGGCCCGCCATCCAGCTTGTTGGAGACGGTGCCGGAACCGATGATGGTGCCGGCAACCAGCGGCCGTGTCTTTGCGGCATGGGCAATCAGCGCCGGGAAGTCGAAGGTCATGTCGACGCCGGCATTGGCACGGCCGAACGGCTTGCCGTTGACGTCGGCGAGCAGAGGCAGGTTGACCTTGCCGCCATCCCAGGCGTCGCCGAGTTCGTCCGGCGTCACCGCCACCGGCGAAAAAGCCGAGGACGGCTTCGACTGGAAGAAGCCAAACCCCTTGGCGAGCTCGGGTCCGGTGAGCGCGCGCAGCGTCACATCATTGACCAGCATGACCAGCCGGATGGCGGCGCGCGCCTGGTCGAGGCTGGCGCCCATCGGCACATCGTCGACGATGACGGAGACTTCCGCCTCCATGTCGATGCCGAAGGCTTCGTCCGCCGTGCGGATCGGCTCGCGCGGCGCGATGAAGGAATCCGAGCCACCCTGGTAGATCAGCGGATCGGTCCAGAAGCTTGCCGGCATCTCGGCGCCGCGGGCTTTGCGCACCAGCTCGACATGGTTCACATAGGCAGAACCATCGGCCCATTGATAGGCGCGCGGCAGCGGCGAATGGGCGTCATGCTCATGGAAGCGTGCCGACGGCACCGCATTGTTCTCCAGCGATTCGGCGATCGTCGCCAGGTGCGGCGAAATCCGCTGCCAGTCGTCGAGTGCGGCCTGCAGCGTGCGCGCCAGGAACGAGGCGTCGGTGAAGCGCGTCAGGTCGCGCGAGACGACGACAAGCTTTCCGTCGCGCGTCCCGTCCCTCAATGTGGCAAGCTTCATACGGTTTCCTCTCCTGATGCGGCTTTGGCGCCGTCTAAGTTCACAACAAGGCCGTCGCGGGCAATCGTCAAGTCACCCGCCCACGATTTCCTGACGGCGGCCTCCCAGTCGGCCTCGCCGATCTCGGCATCGTCGGCCGGAATGAGGTGGTTGAGCACCAGCCTCTTCACCCCGGCATCGCTGGCGATGCGACCTGCCTGCTCGGCAAATGAGTGGCTGGCAAGCAGATGCTCTTTCAGCCGCGCGCCATTGCCGGTCCTGGCGACCAGCCCCTCGATGCCTTCTTGTAGCATGGCCTCATGGACGAGAATGTCGGCATTTCGGGCAAAGCCTGCGAGCGGCGGAAAGAAGGCTGTGTCGGCCGAGAACACGACGCTATTCGCACCATGCTCGAAGCGCAGCGCGAAACAGTCGGTCACCGGCGGATGGTCGACGCGCAGTGCCGAGACCTTCAGGCCGCCCTTCGAGAGAATCTCGCCCTCGCCGAATTCGACGATCGAAACCAGATCGCGAATGTCCGGCCTGCCCTCATCGACGATGCGAATTTCGATGTCGAACTCCATCGCCTGGCAGAAACGGCGCCAGTATTGGTCGGTGCCGGGCGGTCCGAACAACGTCACCGGATTGGCCAGACCGGCGGTCCAGGCGGTGTGGAGCAGCGCCCCCAGTTCCAGCACATGATCGGAATGCAGATGGGTGACGAAGATCAGGTCGAGCGCCTTCAGGCTGACGCCGGCATCGACCAGGCCACGCGTGACACCCAGCCCGCAATCGACGACGATGGTCCGCCCGCCAAGCTCCAGCAGCGACGAACTCGGCCACGGCCCGCCCGACCGCAATGCCGGGCCGCCTTTCGAGCCGAGAAGCACCAGCCGGTCGCTCATCGAGCTGATCTCAAGACCAGTCGCCCTCCGGCGTGCCGTTGAAGCGCTTCTTCAGGTCGGTCCAGCAGTCAATGTAATTGTCCTGCCTTGTTTCAAGCTCGGCGCCGTAGCGGGTCAGCATTTGCGGGAATCGGGTCTCGAACATGAAGGCCATCGTGTTGTCGAGCTTGACCGGTTTCAGCTCGGAGCGCGAGGCCTTTTCGAAGCCAGGTGCGTCGGGGCCGTGGGCCAGCATCAGATTGTGCAGGCTGATGCCGCCGGGCACGAAGCCTTCTTCCTTGGCGTCGTACTGGCCATGGATCAGGCCCATGAACTCGCTCATGATGTTGCGGTGGTACCAGGGCGGCCGGAACGTGTCTTCCGCCACCAGCCAGCGCGGCGGGAAGATGACGAAGTCGATATTGGCGGTGCCCTCCTCGCCGCTCGGCGCCGTCAGCACGGTGAAGATCGACGGATCGGGATGGTCGAACAGGATGGCGCCGACCGGCGAAAACGTCACCAGATCATATTTGTAGGGCGCATAGTTGCCGTGCCAGGCGACGACGTCGAGCGGCGAATGGCCGATCTCGGTGACGTTGAAATTGCCGCACCATTTCACCGTCAGCCGGCACGGCGTCTCCTTCTCCTCGAACCAGGCGCTGGGCGTCTTGAAGTCGCGTGGGTTGGCCAGGCAGTTGGCGCCAATCGGGCCGCGGTCGGGCAGCGTCAGCTTGGCGCCGTAATTCTCGCAGACATAGCCGCGCACTTCCTTGTCGGCGAGCTCGACCTTGAACACCAGACCGCGCGGCAGCACGGCGATCTCGCCGGGCCGAAGCTCGATGACGCCCATCTCGGTGACAAAGCGCAAGGCACCGACCTGGGGGACAATCAGCAACTCGCCGTCGGCGTTGAAGAAATGGTCGTCGACCATCGAGCGGTTGGCGACATAGACATGCGCCGCCATGCCGCTTTGGCCCAGCACGTCGCCGGCGGTGGTGATGGTGCGCATCCCTTGAATGAAATCGGTCGGCTCCTTCGGCATCGGCACCGGGTTCCAGCGGTACTGGCCGAGCGCCAGCTCGTGGTCGCCGACATTGGGAGCGGTCTTCCACAGGGGATAGCTCGCCGCCTTGAAGCGGCCGGTGTGTTTTACGCTCGGCCGGATGCGGTAGAGCCAGGAGCGCTCATTGGTGCCGCGCGGGGCGGTGAAGGGCGAGCCCGAGAGCTGCTCGGCATAAAGTCCGTAAGCCGGCCGCTGCGGGGAATTGCGCCCTTGCGGCAGCGAGCCGGGCAGCGTTTCGGTCTCAAAATCATTGCCGAAGCCCGGCATGTAGGAAAATTCCATCCGATCCTCCCTGATCCCGACCGCCGCGAAGCGCGGCCTGCCGGCGATGTTGACCAAACTGGTTTCATTTGTAACCATCGAAAATGTAACTATCAACGGCTGATGCCGCATCCACGGTGCGCATATGGAAACCCTCGAAATCGAAAATTTCCTGCCCTACCGGCTTTACCGGCTGGCCGACGCTGTCAGCCGAGAATTTTCAAAAATCTACCGCGACCGTCACGGTCTGACGCGGCCGGAATGGCGCACACTCTCTGGGCTCGGACAGCGCGGCACGATGACCGCGACGGCGCTCGGCGAGCAGTCGGCCATGCACAAGACCAAGGTTTCGCGGGCGGTGGCGGAGCTTGAGCGGCGGCGCTGGCTGACGCGCACGCCGGACGAGAATGATCGGCGTGTGGAGCATTTGGCGCTGACCAAGGCGGGACTGGCCGCCTATCGCGAGATGGTGCCGCTGGCGAAAGCCTTTGAACGGCAGTTGCTGGCGAGGCTTGGTACGGAAGAGCGGGCGGCGATTGTGAATGGGGTGGCGGCGCTGGAGGCAAAACTCACCTTGGGTTGAGATCTTCCCATAAGTTCGACCGTCGCTGAAATCAGATCGCGAATGCGGCAGGCAACGCCCCTAGACCGTAATAGGCGCGTTCGGCTTCAATGAAGCCTCTGACACGGCTTCGAAATGCCACCGGATCATCAATGTAGGCTAGAAGCGCCTGCGCTTGCGAAGCCGCGTGTCTTTGAGCGCTTTCAAACAGTCGCCTTGCCGTTTCAAAACCACCGGCCAAACCAGCCGCCACCCCGGCGTGGAAGGCCGCCCACTCGCCGTAGGCGCCCGGCTGCAATTCACTCACGAGGATTTTCGCTGTCGCCTGGACGGAAGGGAACATCGATCGGTGAACCTGATCGATTTCGACGACCTTCTTGGCCATTTGATCAACCGCGAGAAGAAACTGTGGCGGGCTCTCGAACGGAACGAACTGTCCAATGCGCTCAACGCGATCGAAGGTAATCGTTTCCGGAAGCGAACCCCAGAGCCAGTGGACTGCTACGTTAAGGTAAGTGCCCTTGGACCAGGAACTGGGCTGGAACTCGACTACACTTAGCCAGAAGCCGCGATCGGCGATCCAGATTCGGGACTGCCCTTTGCGTCGAAATCCGGCCGGCTTCAGTACGAGCTTTGCCTGCGAGGCAATGATACGACCGTGCTCATTGTCCGCCATCTTGCACCCACACGTGCCTCACCAATCCATCACCACCTTGCCCGAACTGCCGCTCCGCATCGCGTCAAACCCCGTCTGGAAATCGTCGATCCCAATGCGGTGCGTAATCAGACCCGACACATCCAGCGGCCCCTGCACCAGGGCGATCATCTTGTACCAAGTCTCGAACATTTCGCGGCCGTAGATGCCCTTCAAGTGCAGCATCTTGAAGATGACCTTGTTCCAGTCGATTTCGAAGCCGGTCGGCGCGATGCCCAGAATGGCGATCTTGCCGCCATTGTTCATGGTGTCGATCATGTCGCGAAAGGCGGGCGCGGCGCCCGACATTTCGAGGCCGACGTCAAAACCCTCGGTCATGCCCAGCGCCGGCATAACGTCGCGCAGTTTTTCCTTCGAGGCATCGACGACATGCTGGACGCCGAGCTTTTTGGCCAGCGCCAGCCGCACCGGGTTGATGTCGGTGATGACGACTTTTCGCGCCCCCACACATTGGGCAACGAGCGCGCCCATGATGCCGATCGGCCCGGCGCCGGTGACCAGAACGTCTTCACCGACCAGGTCGAAGGACAGAGCGGTGTGGACGGCATTGCCCAGGGGATCGAAGATCGCGGCGATCTCGTCGGGCACATCGTCGGGGATCGGCACGACATTGTGCTGCGGGATCGCCAGATATTCGCCGAAGGCGCCGGGGCGGTTGACGCCGACGCCGAGCGTGTTACGGCAGAGATGCCCCCTGCCGGCGCGGCAATTGCGGCAATGGCCGCAGACGATGTGACCTTCGCCGGAGACACGCTGGCCGACCTTGTATTCGGTGACCGCAGCGCCGAAATCGGCCACCGTGCCGACGAATTCATGGCCGGTCACCATCGGCACCGGCACGGTCTTCTGCGCCCACTGGTCCCAATTGTAGATGTGGACGTCGGTGCCGCAGATCGCCGTCTTCTTGACCTTGATCAGCACGTCGTTGGGGCCGATCTCCGGCACCGGCACCTCTTCCATCCAGATGCCCGGTTCAGCCTTGGCCTTCACCAGCGCCTTCATCATGTTCGACATGCTACAACTCCTTACCCTCCCCCTTGTGGGGAGGGTGGCCCGAAGGGCCGGGTGGGGGTCAAAAACTGGCGGAGGTCGTGACCCTGCAGACCCCCACCCCGCCTCCCGCCCGCTTGCTTCGCAAGCGGTCGAAAGTCGACCCTCCCCACAAAGGGGGAGGGTAAAACTCTCAGCCAATCACGCCCAGTTCCTTGCCGACCGCCGCGAACGCTGCCACGGCGCGGTCGATGTCGGCGCTGGAATGCGCCGCCGACATCTGCGTGCGGATGCGCGCCTGGCCTTTCGGCACCACCGGGAAGGAAAAGCCGATGACATAGATGCCGCGCTTCAGCATGCGCGCCGCCACTTCCTGCGCCAGGCTGGCATCGCCCAGCATCACCGGAATGATCGGATGATCGGCGCCGGCCAGCGTGAAGCCGAGCTTGCCCATTTCGGAGCGAAAGCGCGCCGCATTGGCATAGAGGCGTTCGCGCAGGGCGTCGCCATTGCGGATCAGCTCGAACACCTTGATGGAAGCGCCGGCAATCGCCGGCATCAGCGTGTTGGAGAAGAGATAAGGCCGCGAACGCTGGCGCAGCCAGTCGACGACCTGGCTTTTGCCGGAGGTGTAGCCGCCGGAGGCGCCGCCGAGCGCCTTGCCGAGCGTGCCGGTGATGATATCCACCCTGCCCTCGACGCCGCAATGCTCGGCCGAGCCGCGGCCGTTCTTGCCGACGAAGCCGACGGCATGGCTGTCGTCGACCATCACCATGGCGCCGTACTTTTCCGCGAGGTCGCAGACGCCTTTCAGATTGGCGATGATGCCGTCCATGGAGAACACGCCGTCGGTGGCGATCAGGCGGAAGCGGCAGTCTTTCGCCTCTTTCAGCCGCGCTTCGAGGTCGGCCATGTCGTTGTTGGCATAGCGGAAACGCTTGGCCTTCGACAGCCGCACGCCGTCGATGATCGAGGCATGGTTCAGCGCATCGGAGATGATCGCATCCTCCTCGCCGAGCAGCGTTTCGAACAGGCCGCCATTGGCGTCGAAGCAGGAGCCGTAAAGGATGGTGTCGTCCAGGCCGAGGAAGGATGAAATCGTTGATTCAAGCTGCTTGTGCTCTTCCTGCGTGCCGCAGATGAAGCGCACCGAGGCCATGCCGTAACCGTAGCGGTCGAGCGCGCCTTTGGCCGCGGTGCGCAACTCGGCGCTGTCGGCGAGGCCGAGATAGTTGTTGGCGCAGAAGTTCAGCACCTTGTCGCCGCCGACTTCGATCTCAGCCGACTGGGTCGAGGTGATCACCCGCTCGGATTTGTAGAGCCCGGCGGATTTCAGCCCTTGCAGTTCGTTGTCGATATGGGAGAGGAATGCCGCGCTCATGATCAGGTCCTGTTGAGATTGGCGCGACTGTCGCGCTACGCGCACTAAAAATCCACCGCAAAAGCGACCGCTTCGGTGGCGCGGCTGCCTCAACCCTGGCGCGATCCGATCGCATGGCCAGCATGCTAGAGTAGCAGGCACGCGAATACGGCCATGCCGCGAAAGAACATGATAACCATCTCGGCAGCTTTCGTTTACTGCGGAAGCAGCAGTTCCGCCGGCTTCCAAACCTGTTAACCCTTTCAAGGCAATGGTGTTCTTGCCACGAATCGGTGGCAGAAATCCGTCGACCGAGGGGTCACCTAGAATATGTCGCAGCAGCCGGCGCAAACCGTCTCGGGCAAACTCATCCTGCTGATCAAGAGCGGCTACTGGCTGGCGCTGCTGATCATCGCCGCCATGGTGATGGCCTCCTTCATCCTGCTGCAGCAGATGATGGCGGCGCAACAGCACAACCATACTCTGCTCGACATCGTCAGCACCCAGAAGGCGCTGTCGCAGCGCATTGTCTTTTTGACCAGCGCAACCGGCTCCGCCGCGCGTGACAAGCAGCCGGCCCTGGTTGCCGCGCTGAAACAGGCGACCGCCGAGTTCGAGACGAACTACGACCTGCTGCTCAAACAGACGGGAGCCGACCCACTGTCGCCAGCATTGTCCGATCCAAAGTCGATCGAGAGCGTCCTTTACGGCAAGCCGTTCCACCTCGACTATTTCTCGGTCGGGCTGGTCGCCAATGGCGAAAGGCTGATCTCGTCCTTCGAATCCCAGCTCTCCGGCAATGCCGCCTACAAGGGCGGCGGCGAGCGCGTCAATCTCGATGCTTCCGTCGCCAATGCGACGCTGTCGGGTTATGCCGCGCTCGGCCAACGCATCGCCGCATTCGCAGACGAGCGGTCGGAAAAGCTCCTCGATCTCCATCGCACCTTGTTCTACGCCACCATCGGCGTCATCGTCCTGGTGGCGCTTTTCATCTTCCGGCCGATGTCGAAGGCGATCCTGCGCAAGACGCACGAGCTTGTCGATGCCCGCAACTCGATGGCCTTCATCGCCGTACATGACGGGCTGACCGGCCTGCACAACCGCACCTTCCTGACCGACCACTTCGAAACGCTGATCAAGGGCGCGCATCGCCGGCGCGAGAGGCTGGCGGTCATCCAGCTCGACCTCGACCGGTTCAAGCAGATCAACGACACACTCGGCCACGCCGCCGGCGACTATGTGCTGGTCGTCACCGCGCAGCGCATGCGCGATTCCTGCCGTGCGTCGGATCTCTGCGCGCGCCTTGGCGGCGACGAATTCGTGATGATCCTCAATGGCGCCGGCGGCCCCGAGGACATCAACATGCTGGCCCGGCGCATCCTGGAGGAGATCAACGAGCCGATTACCTTCCAGGGCACGACCATCCTTCCAGGGGCCAGCGCCGGCATTGCCGTCTATCCCATCGACGCCGACAATGCCGAGGATCTGCTCGTCCACGCCGACCTCGCGCTCTATTCCGCCAAAAAGCTCGGCGGCGGCAGCTTCTCGTTCTTCTCCGAGGAACTCAGGCGCGAGCTAGACTACCGCAAGCAGCTCGAGCACGACATCAAGGTCGCGATTTCGGAGAACGCCTTCCAAGTCTATTTCCAGCCGCAGGTGTCGCTGAGCAACGGCGCCATCAGCGGCATCGAGGCGCTGGTGCGCTGGAAGCATGCCGAGCGCGGCATGATTGCGCCGGGCGAGTTCATTCCGGTCGCCGAAAAATGCGGCTTCATGCCCGAGATCGGCCGCATCGTCTTTACCAAGGCGATCGAGCAAGCAGCCGAATGGGATCGCGCCGGCATCGCTTTCGGCCGGCTTGCCGTCAACGTGTCCGGCACCGAGCTGCGCGAACCCGACTTCGACCGCTTCCTGTTCGCGACGCTGGAAAAGGCCGGCCTTGCTCCGCAGAAACTGTCGCTGGAAATCGTCGAATCCGTCATTCTCGACGACGAGAAGACGGGCATCGCGGCGAAGCTGCGCCACATCCGCGCTGCCGGCGTCCATCTTGAGCTCGACGATTTCGGCACCGGCTATGCCTCGCTCAGCCACGTCAATCCCAACGAGATCGACCGGCTGAAGATCGACCGCCGCTTCGTCCAGAACATCAACGAGAATGGCGACAACACCAAGATCGTGCGCGCCATCACCGAGCTGGCGCGCGGTCTCGGCATTTCGATCGTCGCCGAGGGCGCGGAAACCGAAGCCGAGCTCGATTCGCTGATGGCAATCGGCTGCGATCAGGTGCAGGGCTATTCCATCGCCTTCCCGATGCCGCAGGACAAAGCGCGCGAATGGCTGCTGGCGCGCAGCCCGAAGAAAGCCAAGCTGAAGGTGCTTCAGGGCAATTTAGCCTAGACTATTGCCCACCGGTGCCGGTCATTTGGCCGGCGCGACATTCGCCCGCAATGCCGCCAGCACCTCGGCGAACTCCGCCAGCCTGTCGTCCGGCAATCCCGCGCGCAGCCGCTTGTCGAAGATGAGAGCCGCCGTCCGCAGCTTCAGGAACATCGTTTCGCCCGCCTGCGTCAGCTCGACCAGATGAACCCGGCGGTTGTCCGGATCGCGGCGGCGCGTCAGCAAGCCTTGCGCCTCCATGGCGTTGAGATGGTGGGTGAGCGTGGCGCCCTGGATGCCGATCATGCCGGCAAGTTCGCGTTGGTTGGCAAGCTCGCTCGACTTGACCGAAAGCAAGGTCAGCCACACCGGCAGCGTGCCCCCGGCCTCGACCAAAGCGGCGTCAAATGCCTGCGCCACCAGCTTGGAGGTGCGCGCGAGATTCATGCCGATTGGCGGACGGTCAAAGGGAGTCATGCGCCGACAGTAGAACAAGGCGCCGAGCGATGGAACGCGGCATTATACATTGACATCGAACCATTTGATACCTAACTATCATGGGTGTCGATCTACCGAGTTCGTATCATCCTGCATTCGACAGGGATCCGAGGACGGGCGGCGGGCAAGGAGGAAGCGGTCATGCAATATGTCTACATCGTCGTTATCGGCCTTCACGTCATGGCCGGTGTGTTCTGGGCCGGCACCACCATCACGCTTGCCCGCGACCCCGAGATCAGGGCGGAGCGCTTTATCGGACCGCAAATGGGCTCGGCCGGCATGGTGTTCGTGACCGGCGCCCTGCTCTGGTATTTCTTCCACGGCGCCTATTTCGGCTCGATGGAAATGGTGCTGGCGCTAGGCATCCTGGCCGCCTTCGCCGCTGCCGGCGTTCTCAGCGTCGTCGTCCGCAAGACCAGCCGGCAGCTTGCCGGCGCGGACGTCGCAACGGAAGCGGCGCTGCGCACCAAAATGGCCCGCGGCGAGCGCATCGCCGCCTGGCTGCTGGTGCTCACCGTGCTTTGCATGGCGACCGCCAGGATGATTTGAGCCCTGCCGCGCGTCGCCTCCCGGTTGAAGACCATTCCGCATCGTGCGTCGCCTGGCTCTCGGCTGGTGGCGTACGCGGCGCGCAGTTCGGACGGATGTGCAAGGTGGCTCTCCGCACAGAGGTTTGGCTGCGCGCCACCCATCACTTTGATCGATCGAGATGCGCCCGCCGGAAGGGTGAGATCGAGCTTTGGAACAAGCCGTAGGCCGGCTTGTAGGCTCAAACCCGCAAGCCGAACCTGATGCCGTCATAGATGGCGGCATGGATGTTGCGCGAGGCGACTGCATCGCCGATGCGCAACAGCACGAAGCCGCCTTCGGGATTGCGTGAAGGAAAAATATCGCCGCCGCCGACCAGCCGCTCATAGTCGACCGCGCCACCATTCTTCGACAGCGGTTTCAGCTGGAGATAGAGATCGTCGAGCGGCGCCGTGCCGTGCTCGACCACCACCTGGTCGACCCGCCTCTCGCCGCGCCAGCCGTCGGCAAAGTCGGAGGCGAGTTCGGCGACCAGCTGGTTGCCCTCGCGCCGTACCGAGCGCAGCCTGGTGTTGATGGTGATGGTGACGCCCTTCTCCTGGAAGGCGCGCATATAGGGCACGTGGTTCATGCCGCCCATTTCGGGGGCGAAGAAGCGCTCCGGCGAAACCAGGTCCAGCTTCGAACCGGCATTGGCGATCAGCTCCGCCGCGCCCATGCCCTGATGGCCGCCATTGTCGTCGAAGAGCAGCACGTTCTCCGCCGGCTTGACGCTGCCGGCCATGATGTCCCAGCTCGACGTGACGAGATTGTCGCCCGATGTCAGCGGCGGGTTCTGCGGCAGGCCGCCGGTGGCGATCACCACCACATCGGGCGACAGCGCCAGCACATCGTCCTGCTCGGCCCATGTATCGTAGCGGATCCCGACGCCGAGCCGGTCGAGTTCGGCCAGCCGCCAGTCGATGATGCCGATCAGTTCCTTGCGGCGCGGGTTCTGCGTCGCGAGCCGGACCTGGCCGCCGGCCTGACCGGAGGCTTCAAGCACCGTGACATGATGGCCACGTTCGGCCATGACGCGAGCTGCCTCGAGCCCGCCAGCGCCAGCGCCAACGACGACGACGTTCCGCCTGGGCCCTTCGGTCATGACGATGATATGCGGAATCTCGGCCTCGCGGCCGGTCGCGGCATTGTGGACACAGAGCGCTTCGCCGCCTTCATAGATACGATCGAGGCAATAGGTGGCGCCGACGCAAGGCCGGATCTCGTGCTCGCGACCTTCCATGACCTTCTTGATGATGTGCGGGTCGGCGATATGGGCGCGGGTCATGCCGACCATATCGAGCTTGCCGGTCGCGATGGCGTGGCGCGCCGTGGCGACATCGGAAATCCGCGCCGCATGGAAGGTCGGGAATTTTGTTGCCGCCCTCACCTCGCCGGCGAAATCGAGATGCGGCGAAGAGCGCATGCCGGTCACCGGGATAACCTTGGTGAGCGCCGCGTCGCTTTCGATCGAGCCGCGGATGATGTTCAGGAAATCGACCTTGCCAGAATTGGCGAGCCGTCTCGCGATCTCGACGCCCTCGGCCTTCGACAGGCCTTTGTCAAAGTCCTCATCGGCGACCATGCGGATGCCGACGATGAACTTCTCACCGACGGCCGCTCGCACGGCATCCAGCACCATGTCGGTGAAGCGCAGCCGGTTGTCGAGCGAACCGCCGAACTCGTCGTCGCGATGGTTTGTGGCCGGCGACCAGAAGCCGTCCATCAGATGGCCGTAGGATTCGAACTCGATGCCGTCGAGGCCGGCCGCCTGGCAGCGCTGCGCAGCCGACGCATAGTCGGCGACGATGCGCTCGATGTCCCAGTCCTCGATGGTTTTGGGGAACGCGCGGTGCGCCGGCTCACGCACCGGCGAAGCCGACAGCACCGGCAGCCAGTCGGCCTTGTTCCAGCCGGTGCGGCGACCAAGATGGGTGATCTGGATCATCACCTTGCAGTCATGCTCGTGGCAGGCGTCCGCCAGTTCGGCCAGCCACGGCACGATGCGGTCGTCATAGACATGCAGATTGCCAAAGGCGGCCGGGCTGTCGCGCGAGACGATCGCCGAGCCCGCCGTCATGGTCAGCGCCATGCCGCCCTTGGCCTTTTCGGCGTGGTAGAGCCGGTAGCGCTGTTTCGGCATGCCGTCCTCGGAATAGGCCGGCTCGTGGCTGGTCGACATCACCCTGTTCTTCAGCGTCAGGTGTTTGAGCTGGTAAGGCTGGAGAAGCGGGTCGTTGCTGGTCATCATCTTCCTGCCATTCCAATTTGTGTCGGAGCAGCGCGTGCTGCTCCAGTTCTTGTCTTAAGCATCGAATTTATTCGAAAATCGCTGCACACTTTTCGGTCCGGTGCTAATGAGCGCGGAAAATCCCCAGGAAAACCGCGATGATCGATACCAAAACCCTCACCCAGCTCGGCGCCCACGTCGAGACGCCACAGAGCCCGGAGACCGCGGTCCTGGAGACCGTGCCGTTCCAGCGCGGCGACGGACCGCCGGCGATCGTGCGCTTCACCTGCCCGGAATTCACCTCGCTCTGCCCGGTAACCGGACAGCCGGATTTCGCTCATATCGTCATCGACTACGCACCCGATGCCACGCTCGTGGAATCGAAGTCGCTCAAACTGTTCATGACCTCGTTTCGCAACCATGGCGCTTTCCATGAAGACTGCACGGTGATGATCGGCCGCCGCATTGTGGCGGCAACGAAGCCGCTGTGGTTGCGCATAGGCGGCTATTGGTATCCGCGCGGCGGCATTCCGATCGATGTCTTCTGGCAGACCGGCGCTCCGCCCGAAGGCGCCTGGTTGCCCGACACCGGCGTTGCCCCCTATCGCGGAAGGGGCTGAAGCTATTTTGCGGAACTTTAGCGGGACAGCGCCCCCCTCTGTCCTGCCGGACATCTCCCGCACACGGGGGGGAGATTGGCCGCCACATAGGCTTTAGCTAATCTCAAATGATGCGGAGCGGGCGAGACGCTGGAACTGCTGATCTCCCCCCGTGTGGGGGAGATGTCCGGCAGGACAGAGGGGGGCGCGAAGGATCGCAGGCGCTGACCCTCAATCAACATTATTCGCACTGATACTGGCTGAGCGCCCATTCACCGGTCACCGAAAGCAGATCGGATATCTTCCAGTCGCCGTCGACTTTCCTGAATTTCCATTCAAGGCGATGCGGGTTGCCGGCGACGACGAAGGCGACAATGACCTTGGCCTGGTCGCCATTGATCGCTTCGAGTGTCTTCAGGCTCTTATCGATCTCGGTCTTGTCATAGTCGGCATTGTCGAGCGCCATGTTGGGGTCGAGACATTCTCCCTGCCCGGATGTGCGCAACGCGTCGCTCTTGTCGAGAACGGTTTTTGCCGGGTCGATGAAGTGGCTGCGCTGCGCCGGATCGATCTCCAGTCCCACCTGATCGTAAAATGGCCGCACCACCGCCGTCGGGGATCCCGGCAGAATGGGTGCGGCCGGTGGGGCGTCGGCCGGCGGCCACCCAACCGGCGGTGTCGCCGGTTCCACCGCTGTCCCGGGTGGATTTGCGGGCGGTGCTGCGCCGGCCGGTGCCGTCACGGCCGGCGCATTGGCTGGCGGCGGGCCCAACAGGCCTTGTGCTGCGGCTGCGCTCATACCCACCGACAGCACGCACATGGGCGACAGCGCCAAGGCAAGACGGCGGAGCACGGGATCACTCCGGCGCTTTGTCGGGCATGCATTCCAGCGCGCTTAGCGTCCAGTTGCTGGTCTTGGAGGTGATGTCGGCGACCTTCCATTTGCCGTCGATTTCCTTCAGCGACCACAGCATTTCGCGTTTAGCATCATCGCCTTCCGCAAAAAGGCTGAAGGTGGCGGTGACTTCGGCCGTATCGCCATTGACGGTCTCGGCCAGCTTTAATGTCTTGGCAATCGACTTCTGGTCGAAATCCTGGGCGTCGAGGCCGGGATCGAAGTCGAGGCAGGCGACTTCGTCGGGCTTGTTCTTCGTTGCCTGGTCGTTGAGATCGAACAGCTTGGTCACCGGCTCGGTGAAGCGGTCGCGGTACTTTGCATCTCCCTCGAATTTCACCTCGGGCAGATAAAAGAACTTGACGGCGTTGGAAGCCGGCCCGGCCAGCACTGTCGCTGGCAAGGCAATCGAAAAGACAGCGGCAAGCACTATCGGTTTCATGCAGGATCTCCGGACGTTTGGCGGCAAGGTGCAATACCAGACATCCTGCATATCGGTTTTTTTGCGGCTCATGAAGCCCCGGCTGCACCGTCTCAGCCATCCAGCCAGACGTTCTGCAGGTCCATCTCGAAGGTCTGGTGGACGCCGTAGTTCTTCACCTTCTTGTTCATGTGGCTGTAGAGCTTCTGCCAGAAGGGTTGAATGATGACGCCGGAATCCTGCAGGATCTGCTCGACATCCTTCATCACCTCACGCCGTTTCTCCACGTCGATCAGCGACAGCGCCTGCTTCAGCTTGGCGTCGAAGTCCGGGTTGGAATAGGCCGATTCATTCCAGGCTTCGCCGGTGCGATAACCAAGCGCCAGCACCTGGACGCCAAGCGGGCGCATGTACCAGATGGTCATCGAATAGGGATACTTCGTCCAGTCGTTCCAGAAGGTCGAGCCCGGCAGCACCGTGCGCTTCACCTTGATGCCGGCGTCGCGCAGCTGGCCCGCAATCGCGTCGCCGGTGTTCTTCTGCCAATCGTCCTCGACGGTGATCAGCTCGTGCTCGAAATCGGCCTGCCCTGCGTCCGCCATCAGCTTCTTGGCGCCGGCCGCGTCGCGCGTCTTCTTGGGCAGCGCGAAATATTCAGGATGGATAGGGCTGACATGGTGGTTTTCACCGACCGTCCCTCGCCCGGCATAGCCGAGTTCCAGCACCGCATTGTTGTCGACCGCCATCTGCAGCGCGTTGCGCACCCGCTGGTCGTCATAGGGCTTGTGGGTAACGTTCGTGCGGGCAACCAGCGTGGTTGCCGTCGCAACCTCGGACTTCTCCAGCCCCATCTTATCCAGGATGTCGATGAAGTCGGCCGGCGTCTCGAAATTGAGGTCTATCTCGCCGGATTCGAAGGCGTTGATCGAAGCGTTGAAGTCGGTGCCGTAGTCGATGAACTCGACGCTGTCGAGCGGCGCTTCACCACCCCACCACTTGCCGTTTTCACGACGCTTGACCACCGCCTTCTGGCCGACATCGTAGGAGACCAGTTCGAACGGGCCCGTGCCGATCGGCTTCTTGACCGGGTCGGCGCCTTCGGCGTCGAAATTGCGGTGGACGACGAGCGCGGGATAATCGGTGAGGTTCGGGATCAGCGAAATGTCGGGCGCGCTGAGCGTCAGCTTGACCGTATTGTCGTCGACCTTGGCGATCGCGCCTTCCCTGGCCTTGCCCGACTTTTCGTCGATCAGCCCGCCGACGCGAGCGGCCATGGAGTTGCCGGCGACCTTCTTCTCGCACCAGCGGGTAACATTGAAGACCACGTCATCGGCGTTGAAAGCATCGCCATTGTTCCAGGTAATGCCCTTGCGCACATGCAACGTGTATTCCGTGGCGTCGTCATTGATGTCCCAGCTTTCGAGCAGCACTGGCTCGAAGGTGAATTCCCTGGTGTAGCGGACCAGCGGCTCCAGCCAGCAGCGCGAGATGTTGGCGAGTTCCACCCAGTCATAGGTGCGCGGATCTTTTTGGGCCTTGACCGACATCGATATGTGCAGCGTGCCGCCCTTCTTCGGCTCCTCGGCAAAAGCCTGTCCCGGCGCGGCAAGGCCGATCATGCCGTAGGCCAGCGCCGTCGATGCGCCGAACGCACTTGCCAATGCAAGAAACTCGCGCCGGTCCATACGGCCAGCACGCGTCTCTTGCGCCATCGCCTCGATGGCCGTTGGCACGCGATCGCCATTGCTTTTGAAAAGTGTCATGTCTTTCTCCCTTGCGGTTCCCATCGGGTCTTCGCCCGTTATCAACTCATTCGTCGTTCTCTTAGCTAACGCTGTCGGGCAGCCTCTCTTCGCGCTGCGCGATAAAGTCCCTGAGGCCCTCGGCAATGCCCTCATCGAGTTTCGGCTCTTCATAGTCGGCCAGCATGTTGCGGGCTTTCTCGCGGCCGCGCGTGTCGTGGTCCTTCGCCCCTCCAGCCTTCCATTGTTCGTAGGAGTTGAAATCCATGATGGTGGGCATGAAGAATGCCGACTCGTAATGATCGAGCGTGTGCTGGGTGCCGAGGAAATGGCCCTGCGGCCCGACCTCGCGGATCGCCGCCATGGCCTCCTTGAAGTCGTCGAACGGCAGGCCGCCGGCATATTTGTACCAGCCGACAAGCTGCTCGCAGTCGGTGGCGAATTTCGAATAGCCGCAGGTCAGCCCGGCCTCCAACCAGCCGGCGGAGTGCCAGATATAATTGGCGCCGGCGAGGATGGCGGCATGCATCAGCATGTTGGATTCATAGCCGGCCTGGGCGTCGTTGAGCTTGGAGCCGACATGGAAGCCGGAGGTTCGCCAGGGCAGCTTGTATTTCCGCGCCAGCGCGCCCATTAGATACATCATCTGGGCGGCTTCCGGTGTGCCGCCCATCGGCGCGCCGGTCTTCATGTCGACCGTCACCATGAACTGGCCGTAGATTTGCGGCGAACCAGGACGCAGCAGCTGGGTGAAAGCGACACCGGCCAATGCTTCGGCATTGACCTGCGCCACCGCGCCGACGGCCGAGGCCGAAGTCGATGCGCCGCACAGCGCAAAGGGCGCCAGGATCAGCGGCTGATTGCTGCGCGCATAGACCTTCATCGCGTCCAGCATGGTGGCGTCCCACACCAGCGGCGAGTTGCAGTTGGTAATCGACACCAGGACCGGGTTGTCGCGGACGAACTCCTCGCCGAAGACGATGCCCGCCATCGCCATCGTGTCTTCGGCGCGATCTTTGGAAGTAACGATGCCCATGAACGGCTTGTCGGAGTGCTTCAGCGCCGAATGGATGATGTGGAGATGCCGTTTCGGCACCGCGATCTCCATCGGCTCGCAGATGATCGAACTCGACGAATGCAGCGCCGGGGCCATGTAGGCGAGCTTGTGAAAATTGTTGAGGTCTTCAAGCGTGCCATAACGCCGGTTGTTGTCGAGGTCGCGCACGTAAGGCGCGCCATACATCGGCACGAAGATGGAGTTCTTGCCGCCGACGCGCACGGTGCGCTCGGGATTGCGCGCGTTGAGGGTGAACTCGGAAGGAACCTTCGCGACCAGTTCCATCAGCAGAGCGCGATCGATGCGGACACGCGTCTCGGAGATGTCGGCGCCCGCCGCCTTCCACATGGCGATCGCCTCGTCGTCGCGGAATTCGCAACCGACCTCTTCGAGGATGGCGAGCGACTCCTGGTGGATAAGTTCCACCGCCTCGTCCGGGACCATCTGGTAGGTGGGAATCTCGCGGACCAGCGTTGGGAACGAGGTGACGGGGGCGCTCCTCAGCGCCTTGCGTCCGAGGCGACCGCCGCCGCGGCGGTGGGTTTGCTCGGTCAGTTCAGCGGCCGGTGCGTTCATGGAGCCTCCTCATTCCGTCCAACCAAGTTAGCGAGAGGAAATATGGATGTGACGCTGGAAAATCCTGATCTCTTGTATAAGCTCAGCTTATGCGAAGCCTGCGCCACCTCCTGCCCTCGGCCGGCAGCCTGATCGTCTTCGAGGCGGCGGGCCGGCTGTCGAGCTTCACCGCTGCCGGGCGCGAGCTCGGCATGACGCAGGCCGCCGTCTCCTATGCGGTGCGCGGGTTGGAGGAACAGCTTAGCGCGCAGCTGTTCCAGCGCCGCCACCGCCAGGTCGTCCTGACAGAAGCGGGCGAACGCTTCCATGCCGACGTCTCGCTCGGTCTGTCGCATATCCGCAAATCGGCCGAGGATCTGCGCCTGCAGGCGAGCGGCGGCCATGTCACGCTGGCGGCGTCGACCGCCTTCGGCTCGTTCTGGATGATGCCGCGCCTGCAGCAGTTCCGCGACGAACTGCCGGGCATCGACTTGCGCATCCAGACCGCCGACCGTGATCTCGACATCATCGCCGAGGGCATCCCGCTCGCCGTTCGCGGCGGCGAACCGCGCGACTGGGCCGATTATCATTCGCTGCCGCTGGCCGACGAGGAGATTTTTCCGGTGGTTGGCGCCAGCTATCTCGCGAAATTCGGCATGCCAAGGAGCGTCGCGGAGCTGGCGACGCATCGCCTGATCCACCTCGAGGAGCCCTACCGCGAGGCGGCTAGCTGGGACGAATGGTTCCAGTCTGCGGGCGGCAGGCTCGACAACACCGCGCGCGGCCTGCGCATCAACGATTACGGCCTCGTGATCCAGGGCGTCATGGAGGGCCAGGGCATCGCGCTCGGCTGGCGGCATCTGGCCGAACGGCTCCTGGCGTCGGGGCTGCTGGTGCCGGTGACCGACCATGTGCTGAGAACCGGCAAGGCGTTCTATGTGGTTTGGCCGAAGAACCGGGAGTTGAGAGAGAATGCGCGGAAAGTCAGGGACTGGCTGGCGGCGCAGGCTTGAAATCGGTTGCAGCGTAGTCACTATCGCGGAGTTCCTTCACACCCCCCTCTGTCCTGCCGGACATCTCCCCCGCAAGGGGGGAGATTGGCAGTTCATATGTCGCGTCACCCTTCAAGCATTGAAGATTGGCGAAAGCCGTCGTGACATCTGATCTCCCTCCTTGCGGGGGAGATGGCCGGCAGGCCAGAGGGGGGTGCTGTCCCGCTGGCGTCTCCAATGTCCGGCATTCATTGAAGCCTTCCGCACACCCTTCGAATCCGCCTATAATACCCCCATGCCCATTCGCCAGCTTTCCGAAACGATGATCAACCAGATCGCCGCCGGCGAAGTCATCGAGCGTCCGGCGAGCGTGGTGAAGGAACTGGTCGAAAACGCGCTCGACGCCGGCGCCTCCCGCGTCGAGGTCGTCACTGCCGGCGGCGGGCTGAGCCTGATCCGCGTCACCGATGACGGCTCCGGTATCCCCGAACCGGAGCTGGCGCTGGCGATCGCGCGCCACTGCACGTCCAAGCTTGCCGACAACATTCACGATATCCGCTCGCTCGGCTTCCGTGGCGAGGCATTGCCGTCAATTGGTTCGGTGTCGCGGCTGTCGATTCGTTCGCGCACGGCATCGGGCGACGCAGCCGCCGAGATCGGCATCGAGGGCGGCCGGGTTTCGGCGGTCAAGCCGGCGGCTGCCAACCGCGGCACCACGGTCGAGGTGCGCGACCTGTTCTTCGCCACGCCGGCCCGGCTCAAGTTCATGAAGGGCGAGCGCGCCGAAAGCTCGGCCACCGGCGATGTGATCAAGCGCATCGCCATCGCCTTCCCTGCGGTGCGCTTCACGCTGGCCGGCTCCGACCGCTCGACGCTGGAGTTGCCGGCAACCGACGACACAGCGGAAGGCAGGCTGCGCCGCGTCGCGCAGGTCATGGGCGCCGAGTTCCCCGACAATTCCGTCGCTATCGACGCCGGCCGGGACGGCGTGCACCTGACCGGCCACGTCTCGATCCCGTCCTTCACCCGCGCCAACGCGCTGCAGCAATATGCCTATGTCAACGGCCGTCCGGTGCGCGACAAGCTGATTGCCGGCGCCATTCGCGGCGCTTTCGCCGATGTGCTGCCGCGCGACCGGCACGCGGTGACCGTGCTGTTCCTGACGCTCGATCCGGCGACCGTCGACGTCAACGTCCACCCGGCCAAGGCCGATGTGCGCTTTCGCGACCCCGGCCTGGTGCGCGGGCTGATCGTCGGCGCCATCCGCGAGGCTCTGGCCAATGCCGGCATCCGCGCCGCCACCAGCGGTGCCGCCGGGATAGTGGCGGCGTTCCGGCCGGGAGCCGCCTCCTACGCCCATGCGGGTCCTGCCAACGGTCATCGCAGTTATGACGCGGCCTACCGGGCCTCGGGCTTTTCGGGCTTTGACCGCTCGCCACAGCGGCCGCTGGATATGGGATTTGACGGCGCCGGCTTCCGCGAAAACGACCAGGCTGCATTCGACGCCGGTCCGCTCGCCAGCGCCGATGCGCGTGCCGGCTCAGCCGAGCCGGCCGAGACGCTGCTCGGCACCGCGCTGGGCGCCGCCCGCGCGCAGGTCCACGAGAACTACATCGTCGCCCAGACGAGGGATTCGCTTGTCATCGTCGACCAGCACGCGGCGCATGAGCGGCTGGTCTACGAGGCGTTGAAGAATGCCCTGCACTCGCGCGCGGTGCCCTCGCAGATGCTGCTCTTGCCGGAGATCGTCGACCTGCCGGAGGAGGACGCCGAGCGGCTGGCCGTGCATTCCGAAACGCTGGCCCGGTTCGGCCTCGGCATTGAGCGTTTCGGTCCCGGCGCGGTGGCGGTGCGCGAGACGCCGTCCATGCTCGGCGAAACCAATGTCCAGCAATTGGTGCGCGACCTTGCCGACGAGATCGCCGACAACGATACCGTCGAGACGCTGAAAGAGCGGCTGGACAAGATCGCCGCCACCATGGCCTGCCATGGCTCGGTGCGCTCCGGCCGGCTGCTCAAGGCCGAGGAGATGAACGCACTGCTGCGACAGATGGAGGCGACTCCCGGCTCCGGCACCTGCAACCACGGCCGCCCGACCTATATCGAACTCAAGCTCGCCGACATAGAGCGGCTGTTTGGGCGGCGGTGAGCACAAGCCAGGTCAGGCCACACGCTCAATTCACCAACAGGCGACAATCCTTGAACCTATGAGAGAAAACGTAATCCCTTGAGTAACCGGCGCTACCGCCGCGAAAATTCACGGAGATTATCTCGAAGCTTCTCCCAACCTGTTTTTGAACATTCATGTAGATGGGAGTCATCAGCATGCCGGCATCGCAATCGTCGTCATCGAAAGCGATTGCCTGAACGACCTTCTTTTTCTTCTTATCGATGACCCGCAGCTTATTCATGCAGACGAGAAAGCCCGCTTTCTCGTAGACCCCGGCAAATCTGTGGGTTGCTGTCTGCGCCCAGAAGGGAATCTCGACGGTGCCGTCAACCTTCGCCTCACCGGTATCGTCGAGGCTTGCGACCTTCTTCAGCGTGATCGGGAACTTGTCCGAGCCCTTGCTCCAAGTCCCTGTTGCGCCGCTTTCGCCAAGGTCGAGAGAAAACGGACATCCGGTGGTGCCAACGGGCGTTTTCGATCCCATGACCAGCACCCGGTCGAACTCCCTGTCGTCCGCAATCTCGCAAAGGAAGACGCTGGTGCCACTGATCTTGCCGTACACCGCTATCGGGCTTTGCTTCGCGTCGTGGAAATAGCTCCCCTCGACCGTAATCCCGCTGCCGAAACTGTCATATCTCTGCAGCGATAGGTGGACGGGGTTAGGTCCGATGGAGCCTTCGTAGTTTTCGACCTGATACCAGCCCGCGGCGGCTTTCCCGGTCAGCAGCAAAACGCAAAAAATTGCCAATATGAACAGTCTTCCCATTCCGTCCCCAGTGAAGGCAGCGTACCATAGCTGTCCTTCCTCTGGGTGTCTGCATTCTGATGGAAGCGGTTCTCGGTTTGAGTCCGAAAAAAGCTCAAATCATTTGTTTTAACGCTTTAAATTCACCACGATCACGCCGCCGAGGGCCAACGCACCGCCGATTATGCCGAGCAGCGTCGGCACTTCGCCCAGCCAGAAAAAGCCGATCAGGGCCGACATGGGCGAGACCAGATAGAGGAAGTTCGAGGCGCGCGCTGCCGGAAGACGCGACAGTGCGGTTGCCCAGGCGGCATAGGCGATCAGGCTGGGCACGATGCCAAGAAAGATCACGGCGCCGATACCGGCCGTGTTGGCGACCGCGGCCTGCGCAAAGCCGCTCGGCAGAAAGGGTGCCAGGCAAAGAGCGCCAAGGATCATGTTCGAGGCCGAAATGGTCAGCGGGTGATGGCGGGCAAAGAGCGGCTTCTGGACGATCGTGTTGACGGCCGAGCACAGCGCGGAGCCAAGAACCAGCAGCGCGCCGGTGTCGAAACTCAAGCCATTGCCGTCAGCCACAGCGATGATGCCGATGCCGGCGAAAGAAATCGCCGTGCCGAACCAGGCCCAGCTTGAGAAGCGCTCGCCGAGCAATGCCATTGCCATGATGGCGGTGAAGATCGGGCTGACATTGATGATGAAACCGGCGGCACCCGCCGAAACCGTCAATTCGCCGAAATTGAGCATGACAGTGTAGAGCGCGACGAAGATGGCGCCGCCAAACACCAGGCGCCACACTTCGTCGAGCCTCGGCAGCGCCGGGCGCTTGACGGCAAGAAAGATCGCCGCCGGCACCGCGGCAATGGCAAAGCGCAGCGCACCGAGTTCCAGCGGCCCGAAAGCGGCGAGGCCGGCACGGATCGCGGGAAAGGCCGAGGCCCAGCCAACCACCGTCAAGGCCACGGCGATGGCCGCCGTGGTGTCCATCCGCTGTGTCGGATTCGACGTGCTGGTCGTTGCGCTCATCTGCCTGTCCTCGGGTTCCCAGAGTGTTGAAAGGCAGAAAGCGCCTTTTCGGCGCCGTTGACAAACGATCAAATCGAGGATCACCTGTGACTATGGATCACAGCTCAGACACAATGGTGCCGCTCGAGACCCTGCGCGCCTTCGATGCGGCGGCGCGAACGGGGAGCTTTTCGGCCGCGGCCGAGAAGCTCAACATCACCCACGGCGCCGTCAGCCGGCAGATCGCCAAGCTGGAGGACTGGCTGGGCTTGAAAGTGTTCGACCGCGGCGCGCGCGGCGTCTCGCTGACCATCGAGGGCAACCGCCTGCATCTGCGCACGGCGGAAGCCTTTGCGCTGATCTCCAGCCATTCCGACCGCTGGGTCGAGCCGCGCGGCACCGCCGTGGTGCGGCTGACCTCGATACCCTCCGTCAGCGGGCTGTGGCTGATGCCACGCATGGCGGCGCTGGAGAACAATCCCACCAAGCTGCGCATCGTGCTCGACGTCGACATCCGCCAGGCCGACCTTGCCGATGAAGGCATCGACCTGTCGGTCCGCTGCGGCCGCGGCGGCATTCCGGGCCGCATCTCGGTGAAGCTGTTCGAGGAACATGTCTTTCCCGTCGCCGCGCCCGGCCTTGCCCGCGAGATCGGCCGCGGCGACCCGGCCCGGCTGCTGAGGTTTCCACTGATCAACGATTCCGACGCCTCCGGCTGGCGTGCCTGGTTTGCCGCGCAAGGGATGGACTACCGCCCGCGCCCGCAGGATCGCCGCTTCGAGGACTATAATCTGGTGCTCGACGCTGCCGCCTATGGGCTCGGCATCGCGCTGGCACGGCCGCCGCTGACCGGACACCAGTTGGAGGCAGGCCGCATCGTCGCCGTCGACGAGCGCACGGCGCTGAACCCGGTGTCGTACTGGCTCGACCGGCCGCTCGGGCGGCCGCGCATGGCTGCCGCCGAACTTTCTCGCCGGATCGCCGTCGAGGCGGGGCTGGCGATGGACAAGATGGAAGCGTTCCTCGAAGCCGAGCGATAGCGGCGATCGTTCGGTGCTCAGCGAAGCACCAGCAGGGCTAGCCCGACAATGGCGACGGCCAGAAACCCGGTTGCCAGCGCCATCAGACCGACACGCGTCTGCTGTCGGCCTTCCGGCTGGGCCGCATCATTCGGCCCAGACGTCGCCTGCTCCCGCTTCATTGGCATATCGGTGGTGGCAGCGCGGCGCTGCGGCGAAACCACGGGTGCGAGAAGCGCAAACCAGGGCAGTCCTGCGGGCTTTGCGGCAGCGCCATCTTCGGCCCTTGCCGGCGGCACCGGCAGACCGCGCTGTGTGTCGTCATTTGCCGGCGAGACCGCAACGACCCTTGTCGGCGCGACCTTGTCTGGCGCCTCGACGCCAGGTTCAGCAAGGGCCAGATAGGCTTGCAGGACCTCGGCAGAACCCGTCTGCTGCCCCTTTGCGGTGGCTGCGGACAACAGCGCCTGCAGCGCCGGCGCCGCTGCCGGCTGCAAAGGCGCGCCGGACGGCGTCGGCGGCTGCACCAGCGCCTTTATAAGTGCTGCTTTCGCCGGATCGGCCTTCGCCGACGGCAACGCTGCCAACATCATGGCCTCACGCAGCAGCGCGGTCAGGCGGGCGGATGAAATGTCCATACCGGTCCCATAAGAATGGTTTGAGCGACAATAGCGCCTCAGCATTGCGTCAAGCTTGACCTTGCCGGCAATTTATGGCGATGAACTCAGCATGAACCTTGGCACCACCCCATGATGAACCGCTTCGAAGGCCCCGGCGGCAAGGAAGCCCGTATCCGCTATCTCGACGGCGACTTCCAGGTCACCAGCCCCGGCGCCTTCGTGCGCTGCGCCGTGACCGGCGAGAGCATTCCGCTGGACGAGCTCAAATATTGGAGCGTCGCCAGACAGGAACCCTATGTCAGCGCCGCCGCCTCGTTGCGCCGTGAGATCGAGATGCATCCGGACCTGCGCAGCCGGGGTTAAAGGCGCGCGCACAGAGCCGTTGGTCGCGTTCCTTCACACCCCCCTCTGTCCTGCCGGACATCTCCCCCGCAAGGGGGGAGATTGGATGTCATCTTTGCTTTCGCCAAATCACCAGCGTTGCAGAATGAGCGCCATTGGCAAAGCTGCTGATCTCCCTCCTTGCGGGGGAGATGGCCGGCAGGCCAGAGGGGGGTGCTGTCCCGCCAGCATCTCCGCGTGACGCTGCACGCCCTACCCCCGAAGCCTGCGCTGTCTCCAGGCATCCAGCGTCTCGTCGATGATGCGCTCCGGCACAGTGTCGAGTTCGAACGTGGCGTCGATCTCCAGCACGGCGAGTTCAGCGAGGAAATCGGCCGGGGCAGCGCCATGGCGCAGCCGGGCGGCGTCCTTGGCGGTGGTGACGAGGCCCAGTCCATCGCGGCGCGCGGTTGCCGCCAGTTCCGCGAGCTCATCAGGGGCATAGAAGTGATGGTCCGGAAACGACCGGGTCAGCGCCACTTCCGCACCGGTGCCGCGCAGCGTCTCGAAGAATTTTTCGGGGTGACCGATGCCGGCAAAGGCGAGGAACCGCCGGCCGGCGAACCGCTCCTTGCCGCCCGGTTCAGCATGCGCCTCGAAGATCGGCCGGCCGGCGCGCGCCGCCTGGCGCACGACCTGGTCGGCGGCGGTGCCCTCGCCCATCTTCAACAGCCCATCGGTGAACACCAGTTGGTCGACGACGTTGGCGCGCAGCGGCCCACCCGGAATGACGCGGCCATTGCCGATGCCGTAGCGGGCGTCGACGACGACCAGCGCATAATCAATATGGATGCGCGCGCTCTGAAAACCGTCATCCATGATCAGGAAATCGCAGCCATGGGCTTCCATGAGCAGCTTGGCGCCGGCGGCGCGGTTCGGGCTTACCGCAACCGGCGCATGCTCGGCCAGAAGCAGCGGCTCGTCGCCGACATGCTTGGCGGCGTCGTGACTGGCATCGACAACATGCGGCTGCGCAAACGAGCCGCCATGGCCGCGCGACAGGAATCCGGGATTGAGCTGCATGCGCCTGGCCTGCTTGGCCAGCGCGATGGCGACCGGCGTCTTGCCGCTGCCGCCGATGGTGAAGTTGCCGACGCAAAGCACTGGTGCGTCGATCTTTTCACGTACCGCCCGGTGCATACGGCGGCCGGCGACCATGCCATAAATCGCTGATAGCGGCGACAGCGCAAAGACCCGCCAGTCCGGCGCTTCCCACCAGAAAGGTGGTGCTTCGGACGCCACCTATCGCCCGTCGGCGCCCTTCAGGCGCGACTTGACGATCAATGGCTGGATATAAGGCTCAAGCGATTTCAGCGTGTGCGCCAGCGCACCGCGCATCTGGTCGACGGTGGCGGCACCGGCCGCCATCATCTCATGGCGCGCGACTTCATTGCTCAACAGGAAATTGACGGCGCCGGCCAGCATGTCGCGGTCGCGCACCAGCTTGGCGCCGCCGCTGTCGAGCAGACGCTGATAGGCTTCGCGGAAATTCTGGACGTTGCGGCCGGCAAGCACGGCGGTGTCGAGCATGGCCGGCTCCAGCGGGTTCTGGCCGCCTTCCGAGGTCAGCGAGCGGCCGACAAAGGCGATTTCCGTCAGCCGGAGATAAAGCCCCATCTCGCCGATCGTATCGCCGAGCAGGATATCGGTGTCGGCGGTGATCCTGTCGCCCTTGCTGCGCCGCGCCAGCTTCAGCCCCATGCCGGAAATCTGCGCCGCAAGGGCTTCGGCGCGGTCGGGATGGCGCGGGACGATGATCGTCAGCAGGCCATGGTGGCGCTTGTAGAGCGTGACGTGAACTTCCGCCGCGACCACCTCCTCGCCGTCATGGGTCGAAATTGCCGCCCAGGTCGGGCGGCCGGCGATCTGTCGCTTCAGCGTCGCCAGCGCCCGTTCGTCGAACGGCGGCGGCAAGGTGTCGACCTTGAGGTTGCCGGACACGGTGACCGGCCGGGCGCCAAGCGCGCGAAACCGTTCGCCGTCGACATCCGACTGGGCAACGACATGTGCAAGGTTCTCGAACAGCGCCTCGGCGATGTTGGCGCGCTTCTTCCAGGATTTGAACGAACGGTCGGAGAGCCGGCCGTTGACCAGCACCTGCGGCACGTGGCGGGCGCCGAGCTCGAGGATCGTCATCGGCCATATCTCGGATTCGGCGATGATAGCCAGGTCCGGCCGCCAGTGATCGAGAAAGCGGCTGACGGCCGGCTTGAGGTCGAGCGGAACATATTGGTGGATGATGCGGTCGCCCAGCCGTTCGTCGGCAACCTGCGCCGAGGTCACTGTTCCCGTCGTCAGCACGATGTTGACACCGTAGTCGAGGATGCTTTGCACCAGCGGCACGACCGCAAGGGTCTCGCCGACGCTTGCCGCATGGATCCAGATCACCGGCCCTTCGGGGCGCGGCCGCCCGGCAACGCCGTAGCGCTCACGGCTGCGGCTGCGGTCTTCCTTGCCCTGCGATGTGCGCCAGGCGACATAGGGACCCATCAGCGGATAGGCGGCTGCACCGGCAAGGCGGTAGGCCGCCAGGAAGGCGCGCGCCCAGCCGACGCTCATGGCCTGCCGTCCACGAGCCGATAGGCCTCGGCGGTTGCGGCATTGAGCGCGGCCGTGACTTCCTGGCGCTTGCGCTCCATTTCGGCCTCGTCGGCATTGGCCGGCACGAAAACCGGCGTTCCGATGACGATCGAGGAGCGGCCGAACGGCAGGTTGATGGTGGTCTTGTCCCAGCTCCTTTCCAGCACCTTGCGGCGGCTGGTGGCGATGGCGGCAGGCATGATCGGCCGGCCGGAAAGGCGTGCCAGCAGAACGATACCAAGCCCCGCGTCGCGCGGCGTGCCGTGGGGAATGTCGGCGATCATGGCGACGTTCTTGCCGGCCACGAGTGACTTTTTCAGGGCGATGAGCGCCTTGGCGCCGCCCTTGTCGAGATGCTTCGTGCTTTCACGCCCGCCGGAGCCGCGCACCGCCTCGATGCCGAATTTTTCGATCATCAGCGCGTTGAGTTCGGCGTCGGCGCTGCGCGAGACCATGGCGACCAGCGGCCGTCCCTTGGGATAATAGGCTGGGGTCAGCAGATGCTGGCCATGCCAGAGCGCGATGATGCCGGGTTCGAATTCGGCGTAGTCGCCGCCTGAAAATTTAGCCGAGCCTTCGACCACGCGGTTGGTCAGGCGCACCAGGCGGACGAACTGGGCGAGCAGGCTGACGATCATGCTCTTGACGATTCGCGACTGCGCCAACGGCTCGCGGATCTTGCGCCAGAATGTCTTCGAACTGCCGCCGCGTCTTCTTCGGACCGCGGCGCCGGTGGGCTGCCCTTTCACCGCTTCATGCTCCATCGCTGTCAACCGGCGGCCTTGCTTTCAGGGTCGAGCAGCCGGTGCAGATGGACGACGAAATAGCGCATATGGGCATTGTCCACGCTGGCTTGCGCCTTTGCCTTCCACGCGGTGTGCGCGGTTTGATAGTCCGGATAAACGCCAACGATGTCGAGCGCGTCGAGATCGCGGAACTCGGTGCCTCCCAGCTTCTTCAGCTCGCCGCCGAACACCAGGTGCAAAAGCTGTTTCTTTCCGTCTTCCGCGGCCATTTCGGTCCTTCACATATTGTGAGTTTGCGACAGGTCTAGCCCAAAGCTGCCGACTTTGGAACCTTCGATCACGCTTCCGTATCGGCAATGACGCCGGCAAGCACGGTCAGCAACTGCCCGCTGCCGGCGACCAGCGCGCCGTGACGGATGATCTCCCCGGCATAAAGCGGCGCGCGGCCATGGCCGTCGAGCACGGCGCCGCCAGCCTCGCGCAAGATGAGATCGGCGGCGGCGATATCCCAGTCATGCGCGTTGGGCTTGACGAAGGTTGCGTCGAGCGTGCCGTTGGCGACCATCGCCAGCCGGTAGGCGAGAGAGGGAATGTGCGCCGCCCGCCGCACCCGGCCCTGCCATTGCGCCGGCATCAGGTCGATCAACTGCTTCAGCCCGCCGATCTCGACCGTCTTACCCAGGCCGCGCACGGCAATCGGCTTGCCGTCGCGGAAAGCTCCATGGCCAGGCAGCGCCCAATAGGTTTCGCCCTTGGCCGGACATTCGAGCACACCGGTGAGCGTGCGGCCATTCTCGACCACCGCGACGCTGACGCACCACGAGCGCAGACCTTCGAGGAAGCCGCGGGTGCCGTCTATGGGGTCGACGACAAAGGTGCGCCGCGCCAGAAGCCGCGCCGGATCGTCAGTCGTTTCCTCTGATAGCCAGCCATAGTCCGGCCGCGCCGCAAGCAGGGTCTCGCGCAGATAGGCGTCCGCCGCGTGGTCGGCTTCGCTGACCGGCGAGGTGCCGCCCTTCATCCACACTTGCGGGTTCTTGCCGAAATAGCGCATGGCGATCGCGCCCGCCTCGCGGGCGGCGTCGCGCAGCAGATCGAGGTCTTCCGAGGCCCCGGCCGATATGACCGGGTCACGCTCCGGCAAGGGTCATTCCTTCGATCAGCAGCGTCGGTGCGGCAGTGCCGAAATCGCGGTCAAGATCGCTCGCCGGAACCATATTGAGGAACATCGTCTTCAAATTCGAGGCGATGGTCACCTCGGCCACCGGATAGGCAAGCTCACCATTGTCGATCCAGAAGCCGGATGCGCCACGGCTGTATTCGCCGGTCACCATGTCGACGCCCTGGCCGAACACTTCAGTGACATAAAAGCCGGATTTTAGCGACCTGATCAGGTCTTCCGGCGTCCTGTCGCCCGGCTCGATGGCGAGATTGGTCGAAGACGGCGATACCGACGAGCCGCTGCGCGCGCCGCGTCCGTTGGTGGTCAGCCCCAATTCCCGCGCGGCGGACGTCGACAGGAACCAGTGCTTCAGCACGCCGTTCTCGACCATCAACAGCTTTTCGCCCTCGACGCCTTCGCCGTCGAACGGGCGCGAGGCCTGGCCGCGACGCCGTAGCGGCTCGTCGGTGACGGTGATGGCAGCCGACGCAACCTGCTTGCCCATCATCTCGCGCAAAAAACTGGTCTTGCGCGCCACCGAAGCGCCGTTGATGGCGCCGGCGAGATGACCGGCAATGCCGCGCGCGACGCGCGGATCGAACACCACGTTGACCGGACCGGTCGCCGCCTTGCGGGCGCCGAGGCGGCGCACGGCGCGCTCGCCGGCCTTGCGGCCGATCAGCTCCGGCGCGTCGAGATCGGAAAAATGCTGGTTCGAGGAGTATTCGTAGTCACGCTCCATGCCGGTGCCCTCACCCGCAATCACGCTGGCCGAACGCGAAAAGCGCGACGCGACATAGTGGCCGACGAAGCCGTCCGACGTGGCAAGCACCAGCCCGCCGAGGCCTGCGCTGGCGCCGCTGCCGGCCGAATTGGTGACACCCGTGACTGCAAGGGCCGCTTCCTCGGCGGCAAGGGCCGCTTCCTTCAACTGATCGGCCGAAACCTCGGTGGCGTCGAACAGATCGAGGTCGCGCACCTTGCCGACCAGCAAAGCCGGATCGGCGAGACCCTGATAGGGGTCCTCGGGCGAGACTTTGGCCATGGCCACGGCGCGCTCGGCCAATGCCCTGGGGTCCGATGCCGCCGTCGCCGAGACGCTCGCCACCCGGTTGCCGACGAAGACGCGCAGCGAGACATCGTCGCCCTCGGACGCCTCGGTGTTCTCGACCTTGCCCAGCCGCACCGACACGCCGATCGAGCGGCCGCGCACGGCAACCGCGTCGGCGGCGTCGGCGCCGGCCCGCTTGGCAGCCTCGACCAGTGCCGCGACGCGGTCGGTCAATTTCGCTGCCTCTGATGTATCGGTCATGCGCGTGGTCCTGGCTGAAGCCGCGCCGAGCGGTAGCGGCTGTTGCACCATCTATTGTCCCAATGCGGCTTGTGCAATGGCGCACGGGCAATTGTCCCGCTGCGGCATAGCGCCCAAGCGGCCCGCAAAGCCCATCCGCGGCGGCCGCCACAGACGCGCGGCTTGACCGGTTTGTGAGTTTAACCGAGGCCGATTTCCGTCAAGGAGTGGCGACCGGCGTCCAGATCACGTCATTGATCCTCGTCGCGCCCGTTGCCAGCATCACCAGCCGATCGAAGCCAAGCGCCGAGCCGCTGGCTTGCGGCATGATGGCGAGGGCGGCGAGAAAATCCTCATCCAGCGGATAGCGCTCGCCATAGACGCGCTCCTTCTCGTCCATCTCGGCGGCAAAGCGCCGGCGCTGCTCGGCCGGATCGGTCAGTTCGCCAAAAGCATTGGCGAGCTCGACGCCGCAGCAATAGAGCTCGAAGCGCTCGGCCACGCGCTGGTCCTCCGCGCTCGGCCGGGCGAGCGTCGCTTCCGAGATCGGATAGCCGTACAAGATGGTGGCCCGCCCCTGCCCCAGCACCGGTTCGACCTTCTCGACCATTACCCGGCTGAACAAATCGGCCCAGTTGTCATCGTCGGCCGTGCGCAGGCCGGCCTTGACCAGAGCATCATGGAGTGCGGCGCGGTCTGTGCCGCCATCGGCAGAAACGGTGGCAAGAAGATCGATGCCGGCGTAACGCGCAAAAGCTTCCGCCACACTCACGCGTTCCGGTTCGGCGAACGGATCGGCCTCGCGGCCGCTAAAGCGAAAGGTTTTGGCGCCGGCCCGCTCGGCTGCCAGCTTCAGCAGTTCGGCGCAATCGGCCATCAGGCTGTCATAGGTTTCGCCGACCCGATACCATTCCAGCATGGTGAATTCGGGATGGTGCAAGGGGCCGCGCTCGCGGTTGCGCCAGACGGCGCCCAGGCTGAAGATGCGCCGCTCACCGGCGGCCAGCAGCTTCTTGCAGGCGAACTCCGGCGAGGTGTGGAGATAAAGCGGCCGGCGCGCGCCGTCGGCGCCGATCGCCTCGGTGGCGAAGGCTGAGAGATGCGCCTCGTTGCCGGGCGAAATCTGCAATGCCGCTGTCTCAACCTCGATGAAGTCCCGCTCGCCAAACCAGCCGCGCATTGCGGCAGCTATGGCGTTGCGAGCCATCAGCCGCGGCCGGCGGTCGGCGTGAACATCCGGCGTCCACCAGGGCGAAGCGCCAGTCATGGGTTTGCCGGGCAACGGAATTGCTGACAGGGCTGGCGGTTCGGGCCAAGATGCGCTACGGCGACGGCTCTCGAAGCCGATTTGCGCCGAACGATCGTTTCAGGCCAACGAAGTCTAGGATTGAAAACCGTGGTGAAGGTCATCGCCAGTTCGCTCCGTAAAGGCAATGTCGTCGACAAGGACGGCAAGCTTTACGTGATCCTCTTTGCCGAAAACATCCACCCTGGCAAGGGTACGCCGGTCACCCAGCTCGACATGCGCCGCATCTCCGACGGGGTGAAGGTTTCGGAGCGCTACCGCACCACCGAGCAGGTCGAGCGCGCCTATGTCGAGGAGCGCGAGCACACCTTCCTCTACGCCGACGCCGAGGGGTATCACTTCATGAACCCGGAAAGCTACGACCAGGTCGCGGTGCCGGAAAGCGTGGTCGGCGACATGGCGCCCTACCTGCTCGAAGGCATGGCGGTGCAGATCTCGCAGTTCAACGGCATCGCCATAGCCCTGGTGCTGCCGCAGCGCGCTACTTTCGAAGTGGTCGAGACGGAGCCGACGACCAAAGGCCAGACGGCGTCCTCGTCATACAAGCCGGCCGTGCTTTCCAACGGCGTGCGCACGCTGGTGCCGCCGCACATCGCGCCGGGTACCCGCGTGGTGGTGATGACGGCCGATGGCGCTTATGTGGAGCGGGCGAAGGACTGAGGCGCGAGCGCCTCCGTCCTGGTTGATCCGTTGCATTGCCTTCTGCGGCCGCTGGCTCGATAGTCCTGCCGATGTGGCAGACCTTTGTGACCTACTGGCCTCTGATCCTTGTGATCATTCCGATGCTGATGGCCGCCATCGGCATCGTCCACGCAATCATGACCAAGGAAGACGTGCGCGCCGCCACCGGCTGGGTCGGCGTGATGATCTTGTCGCCGTTCCTTGGCGCGATCATCTATGCCATTGCCGGCATCAACCGCATCCGCCGCGCCACGATCAGCGCCATGCGGCCCGTCGCCGGTGAAGCCGAGACAGCCAAACACGACCACGACATTGCGCTCGAAACACTCATCTCAGCCGAATTCGGCCAGCGCTTTGCCGGCCTGAAGACGCTAGGCGACAGGGTGGCGCGGCGCGCACTGACGTCGGCAAACGCGATCACGATCCTCAGGACCGGCGACGAAGCTTACGCAGCAATGTGCCGGGCGATAGACAGCGCACAGCGCAGCATTCTGCTCGAGACCTACATCTTCGACAATGACGAGATCGGACGACGTTTTGTCGGATCGCTGGCCGGCGCGGTCCGGCGCGGTGTGACGGTTCGTGTGCTGATCGATGCGGTCGGCGTGCGCTATTCCGTGCCCAGCATCCTTGGGACACTCCGGGAAGCCGGCGTCACCGTCGATCTGTTCAACGGCAACATCGTCATGGGCCTGAGACTTCCCTATGCGAATTTGAGGACGCACAGGAAAATCCTGATCGTCGACGGTGTGGTGGCGTTCACGGGAGGCATGAACATCCGCAAGGGATTTTCGGCCGAATTCGCCGGCAGCGCCAGTTCGGCGGATACGCATTTCCAGGTGACGGGGCCGGTCGTGGCCGACCTGTTCGCGGTTGCCGCCGAAGACTGGCGTTTTGCCGGCAACGAGGCCCTCAAGGACGAGGTCTGGCACGTGGCAAAGCCCTCGCCGCCTCCCGGTCAGCCGATCCTGGTGCGGGCCGTGGCGTCGGGGCCGGACGCCAGCATCGAAACCAACCATAAATTGCTGACGGGGGCATTTTCCGTCGCCCGCAAATCGATCCGCATCATGTCGCCCTATTTCCTGCCGGACCGGGAATTTGTCAGCGCGCTGGTCACGGCGGCCCGGCGCGGCGTCGAGATCGACATCGTCGTGCCCGCGGTCAACAATCTCTTCCTGGTCGGCCGCGCCATGACGGCGCAATACGACCAGGTGCTGAAGCACTATTGCCGCGTCTGGCGCCATGAAGGGTCGTTCGACCATTCGAAGCTGTTGTCGGTCGATGGCGTCTGGGCCTATGTCGGATCCTCCAACCTCGACGCCCGGTCGCTGCGGCTGAATTTCGAAATCGACCTGGAGGTGCTGGATACCGGCTTTGCCGCCGAGATCGAGGGGCGCATCGGAGCGGCAATCGCTTCCGCCAAACCCGTCACACTCGCAACCCTAAGAGCGCGGCCATTTGTCATCCGGGTTTTTGACCGGTTGTTATGGCTGGGATCGCCCTATCTTTAGAATCAGGACAGATTGAACGCAGGCCTATGGACATAAACGGACGCAGCCTTCCTGAAACAGTGCTCCTGTCGATCCGCGGCAGGAAAGCGCGCAAGGCGAACGCGACGCCGCGCAAGCACATTGAAGGCGCCCAGATGGTGGTCGCCTCCTACAACGTCCACAAATGCATCGGCACCGACCGCAGGTTCGATCCCGAACGGACCGCCCGCGTCATTCGCGAGATCGGCCCCGACGTCATCGCGCTGCAGGAGGCCGACAACCGCTTCGGCGACCGCGCCGGGCTGCTCGACCTTGCCCGGATCGAACATGAAACCGGGCTTGTGCCGGTGCCGGTTTCCGGAAGCGGCAAGGGCCATGGCTGGCGCGGCAACGTGCTTTTGTTCAAGCGCGGCACGGTGCGCGACGTCCATCAGATCAAGCTTCCGGGACTGGAGCCCCGCGGCGCGCTGGTTGCCGAGATCGACCTCGACGAAACGCGCACTCTGCGCGTCATCGCCGCGCATCTCGGCCTGTTGCGCCGCTCGCGTTCGGAGCAGGCCCGCGTCGTGCTCGACATCATGAGCAACCAGGATGAAAGGCCGACCTTGCTGCTCGGCGACCTCAACGAATGGCGGCTGGGCAACCGCTCGGCGCTCAAGACGCTGCACGCCACCTTTGGTTTCACGCCGGCGGCGGTGCCGACTTTCCCCTCAGGCCTGCCGGTGCTGGCGCTCGACCGGATCATGGCCAACCGGCACGGCATGGTCTCGTCGGTGGAAGCCCATGACACGCCGCTGTCGCGGGTTGCGTCGGATCATTTGCCGCTGACGGCGTTCGTCAGCCTGTAACTCATCCGTCCCGCAGCCAGACCAGCATCTCACCGGGTTCACGGTTGTCCCAGGCAAAGTACGGGACGGCGGTGATTTTCGTTTCGCTCACCGCCGGCGGATCGGTGCGATAGAGCCCGGTTTCCCAGTTTTCCTGGGCTTCCTTGCTGGCAAGTGCCGAAAGCGTGACGATGCCGCCGAGCAGGTTCGGCTCGGCATGCGCCTCGATTGTTGCCGTTCGCGGCAGAGCGATCCGATGCAACTGGCCGGCATTGTCGGTCTCCTCGACGCAATAGATCAGCGGACCGCGCGCAAGTGCGACGCGGCCGATGTCCTGACGCACCTCCGGATTGGCGAACAGACGGGCGATCGACATTTCGAGATCGAGTTCGACCCGGTCGCCCTGGCGCCACTCGCGCCGGATCGCGGCATAGCCGTCGCTGGTGATGTCATCCAGATCGACCGCGGCGCCATTGACCTTGAGCGCCGCCTTGCCGCACCAGGAGGGGACCCGCAGGTGCAAGGTGAACTCGACCGGCGCGTCGGCTTCGATCCGGATCGAGACCGCGCCATCCCAAGGATAATTGCTGGTCTGAATCAGACTGACCGCCCGGTTCGATATGTCGAAGCGCGCGGTGCTGTCGCCGTAGAGATGAACGGCCAGCGCATCATCCGAGAGGGAGTAGAAATAGCTGCCGATGGAGGCGACCATGCGGCCGATATTGGGCGGGCAACAGGGGCAGCGATGCCATTTCCAGCGATTGTGCCTGCCCCGGCTCTCCAACGGGTTCTCGTAGAAGAACAGCGAGCCGTCGAGCGACAGGCCGGAGATCGAGCCGTTGTAGAGTGCCCGCTCCATCATGTCGGCGTAGCGGGCGTTGGGACCCATGCCGAGCATGCGGCTGGCCCAGAACACGAGGCCGACCGAGGCACAGGTCTCGGCATAGGCGGTTTCGTTGGGCAGGTCGTAGTCGCTGGTAAAGCCCTCATTGTGCGCCGATGGCCCGAGGCCGCCGGTGACATAGAGGTTCTTGGTGGTGAGATCGTTCCAGAGCCGGTCGAGCGCTACCCTGAGCGTATCGTCGCCATATTCGGTGGCGATGTCGGCCATGCCGGAATAGAGGTACATCGCCCTGACCGCATGGCCGACGACCTTGTCCTGCTCGCGCACCGGCTTGTGCGACTGGTTGTACTCATAAGTCTTGAAATGATAGGCCTTCGGGTCGGCGCCGCGCGCACGCGCCTCCTCGTCGAAATAATGCGGCTGTTGCCCGCGCTGGTCGATGAAATACCTGGCCAGGTCCATGTATTTCTGCTCGCCGGTCGCCCGCGCCAGCTTGACCAGCGCCAGCTCGATCTCCTCATGGCCGCAATAGCCCTTCTTCTTGCCCGGCTCCGGACCGAAGGTGTCGGCGATATGGTCGACATAGCGGCACATGATATCCAGCAGCTTGCGCTTGCCGGTGGCCTGGTAGTAGGCGACCGCGCCTTCGATCAGATGGCCGGCGCAATAGAGCTCGTGGCAATCGCGCAGATTGGTCCAGCGCTTGCCGGGCTGGATGCGCTGGTACCAGCTGGAGAGATAACCGTCTTCCTGTTGCAGTTTGCCGTACAGGTCGATGACGGCATCGATCTTCGTCTCGAGCGCCGCGTTCTTGCGCCGGTAGAGCGAATAGGCCGCGGTCTCGATGGTCTTGCCCCAATCGGAGTCCCAGAACATCTGCGTCGTCACCGTCGAGCCGGTGAAGCCGGGGCTGGCCGCCTCGTCGGGCGACGGCGAATGGAACGGAATGACGACGCCCGGCGAGGGCCGGTCCGGGTCGATCTGCTCCAGCATGCGCGCCTCGACGCAGCGCTCGTAGAGGATGTCGGCGGTGCGCGAAGCCACGGCATCGACACGGTCGCCCCAGAAGCCGCGGACATCGACCTGCGGCACCGGCAGTGGGCGGAAGGCGAGTTTGCCGGGCTTGGCGGTTGGTTTGGCGGTCATCGTGTCACTCCGTTGGGTATTGGTCATTTCACGGCGGGTCATTTCACCGCGCCGGCCATCAGGCCGCGGATGTAGAAGCGCTGCAGCAGCAGGAAGAGCACCAGGCACGGCACCATCATCACGGTGACGCCCGCCTGCACCGCGCCCCAGTCGATGGCGCCGAAGCGGCCGGACTGAAGTGCGGTCATCATGATCGGCAGCGTGAATTTGGACTGGTCGGTCATCAGCACGAGGGCGGCCAGGAATTCGTTCCAGGCGCCGAGGAAGGCGAACAGCGCGATGGTGACGATGCCCGGCCAGACCAGCGGCAGCATCACCTTCAGCAGCATGGTGACGTTGTTGGCGCCGTCCATGCGCGCGGCTTCCTCGATCTCGCGCGGCACCGCGTCGAAGGCGTTACGCATCATGAAGATCGAGAACGGCAATTGCAGCGTGGTGTAGACCAGGACCAGCCCGGTCAGCGTGTTGTGCAGGCCGACCTTGGTCAGCACCAGGAAGATCGGCGTCAGGATCGACTGGAAGGGGATCATGATCGTCGACAGGATGACGATGAAGAGCACATCCTTCATGGGAAACCGGAAGCGCGAAAAGCCGTAGCCGGCCAGCACGCTGACGACGACCGACAGGATCACCGTCATCGAGGCGACATAGAGGCTGTTTTGCGCCGGCAGCCAGAGGCCGTCGCCAAAGGTGTCGAGCGTGCGGTAGTTCTCGATCGAGAAGCCGGTCGTCGGCCATGGCGGCAGCGGCGGCTGGCGCGCCTCCTGCGCCGGCTTGAAGGTCGACAGCACGGCCCAGACGATCGGCGCGATGAACAGCACTGAGGCGATCATGCCGGTCGAATGCTCGGCGATCCTGAGCCAGAGGCGGCTGCTGCGGCTTCTTGCCTGCGCCATCAGTCGATGCCCTCCGGCTTGCGCAGCAGCCACAGCTGAACCAGGCTGAGCGCCACCAGTATGGCCAGCAGGATCATCGACAGCGCCGCGCCATAGCCGAGCTTGAACGAGACGAAGGACTGGTTGAAAATCCAGTAGACGGCGGTCAGCGTCTGGTTGCGCGGGCCGCCGCGCAGGATGATGTAGAACTGGTCGAAGGCGAGGATCGAGCCGGCGATCGACAGGATCAGCGCCAGCGCCAGCGTGCGGCGCATCAGCGGCAGGGTGATGGCGCGAAAGCGCGCGAACGGCCCTGCCCCGTCGATCATCGCCGCTTCCTGCAGATCGGTCGGGATCGACTGCAGGCCGGTCATCAGGATGATCATGGTGAAGCCCGCCACCTTCCAGACGACCATGGCGATGATCGACCAGAAGGCCGGCTGGAACGTCGCCAGAAGGTTGAACTTTTTCGCGGTCAGGCCGAAATCGTAGGCGGCCGGGCTGAACAGGCCGGAATCGACATTGAGCAGCCAAGACCAGAGCAGGCTGGCCGAGGCGAAACCGACGACCGCCGGCATGAAGAAGGATGTCCGGTAAAAGCCGGTCAGCCGCCTGGGCTTTTCGATGAACAGCGCCAGCGGAAAGGCGACGGCGAAGATCACGATGGTGACGATCACGGTGTAGTAGGCGGTGAAGCTCAGCGCGTTCCAGAAACGGTTGTCGCGCAGGATCGCCCGGTAATTGTCGAAGCCGATGTAAAAATGCTCGCCCATCAGCGGCCAGTTGTGCAGCGACATCCAGGCCGTCATGCCGAGCGGAATGATGAAGAAGACGACGACCAGCGCCACGGCCGGCGCGACATAGAGCAGGCCGATCCACTGCCGGCGGCCGGCACCGACCAGTTTTCTGGCGCGTGGCGGGGTGGTGGTGGTGATGGTCATTTACCCTCCCCCTTGTGGGGAGGGTAAGGAGCGCCGGCCGCCCGTCCAGGGAGACGGACCGGGCGGCCGGATCAGGACCCGCGGCGGCAAGGGCGTTGCACCGCCCTCGCCGCCGGCCAGTCCTTATTTCTGCGCCTGGTCGATGATCGACTGCATGGTCTCCTGTGCATTGGCGATGGCGCCGTCGACGTCGTCGCCGAAGACGACCTCGTTGATCATCTGCGTCCACGGACCGTTGGCCGAGTTGATCAGGTCGTTGAACACCACGGAATAGGGCGTGCGGCCCTTGGCCATGGCTTCGGCGGCGATCTGGTAGCGCGGATCGAGATCTTTCAGCGCCTCCTTGGCGATGTCGCCGCGCACCGGCAGGCTGCCGTATTTGGCCAGGATGGTCTGGCCTTCGAGCGAATAGGCGAAGTCGAGAAACTCCTTCACCACGGCGAGCTTCTTGGTGCCCTTGGTGACGACGAAATTGTCGCCGCCGGCAAACGAAGACCAGCCGCTGTCCTTGCCCGGCAGGAAGGTGACGCCATAGTCGATATCCGGATACTGCGTGTTGAGCGCACCGATGGCGAAGGCGCCGGACGGCGAAATGCCGATATTGCCGGTGGCGAAGGCGGCAAAGAAGTTGGCGCCGGTGTCGGTCTGCGCGCCGGCCGGCACCAGATCCTTCTTGACCATCGAGCGGTAGAGGTCGATGGCGCCACGCAGCTGCGGGCTGTCCAGCGTCGCCTTCGAGCCGTCCTCGGAGAGGATGTCGCCGCCCGAGGCCCAGATCAGCGGCGTGAAGGTGAAGATGTTGCAGCCGCCGCAATTGCCGGAGAAGTAGAAGCCCTTGATGTCGCCGCCGAGCGCGTTGACCTTTTCGGCATCGGCCTCGATCTCGGCCCAGTTGGCCGGCCCCTTGTCGGGATCGAGCCCCGCCTGCTTGAACAGCTTCTTGTTCCAGATCAGCACCGAGGCGTCGGCCGAGAACGGCAGCCCGTAAATGTGGTCCTTGTAGGTGCCGGTCTTGACATGCGCCGGCGACAGGCTGGCGAAATAGGGCAGCGATTTCGCCCAGTCGGTGATGTCTTCGAGCTGGCCGGCGGCGGCAAAGGACGGCGTGTAGATCAGGTCGAGCGACAGCGCGTCGGGCGCCGTGCCGCCGGCGGCGGCGGCGCCATATTTCGGGATGATCTCGGCATTGGGAATGATGTCCAGCTTGACCTGGTTCTCATGGCCCTTGTTGAAGGCATCGACGATGCGCGGCATGAAGTTCGAGCCGTCGGCGCGAACCCAGATGTTGGCGGTGTCGGCGGCCATTGCAGGCAAGGCAATGATGCTCGCGGCGAGCGCGAACCCGGTAATCACGGTTTTCATGGTTTTCCTCCTCATGGTTCTGTTCTCCTCCCTGTTGCGGCGCAGATCGCGCCGCGCGTTCTCCTAGCCGCCCAATGGACGGCCGCATGACTGACGCACCACCAGCCGGCACGGCAGTTTTCGAATGCCCGGCGCGGCGGGTTGGCCGCCGACGAGCGAAAGCAGTGTGAGGCCGGCCTCGCGGCCGAGCGCTGCCAGGTTCATGTCGACCGAGGTCAGCGGCGGGCGGGTCGCCTCGGCCACGATCTCCCAATTGTCGAAGCCGATGACGCCGACATCGCCAGGCACGCCTAAGCCGCGCTCGCGCAGCGCATCGATCACGCCGCGCGCGATCTGGTCGTTGCCGCAGAACACGGCGTCGGGTTTCTCCCCCTTGTTGTTGAAGAGCGTTGGGCCGTCGAACAGCTTTCCGACGGCTTCATGCCCCCAGGCTTCCGACCACGAGCCGAGCAAGGGCTCGGTCACCGGCAGGCCGTGCGCGGCCAGCACATCGCGAAAAGCCTGTGCCCGCTCATTCACCACGGCAAAACTTTCGGGACCGCTGACATGGGCGATGCGCCGCCGCCCGAGGCGGCAAAAATGCTCGACCGCCAGCCGCGCGCCGCCGGCATCGTCGGAGACGAAGGCGATGGCATCGGGATCGGGCTGGCTGAAGGCGTAGATGACGGGCACGCCGAGATTGGCGAGGTCGACCGGCAAATGGCGGTCGATGCGCTTGCCGCTGGCGATTATGCCGTCGATGCGCTTGTCCAGCATCGCCTCGACATGCAGCTGCGCCAGCCGCGGATCGTCCTCGACATTGCACATGAACACCGACACGCCGGCATCGACCAGCGCGTCCGAAATGCCCGACATGACCGGCAGCGAAAAGCGGCCATAGGTATCGTTGGTCAACAGGCCGACGGTAAAGGAGCGGCGCCGCAGCAGGCTCTGCGCCAGGCTGTTGGGACGAAAGCCCAGCCGCTGCGCCGTCTCGCGAATGCGCTGCCGCGTCTCGGCCGTCATCCGCCCCTGCCCGTTCAGCGCCTTGGACGCGGTGGCCACACTGACGCCAGCCATCGCCGCCACTTCACGCAGGGTGATGGGTTGTTTGGCGGGTGCTGGCGACGTGTCGGAGGGCATTGGTCGGGAATAAGTCTCGGATTGGGAAAAGGTTTTCTCTTACGGCTCGTTACCTGTCGAGGTGGACATCGGCGGTTGCGGCGGGGTTTGGGAAAAGGTTTTCTCAGAGGGAGATTAGGATGAGAATTTGGGTATGGCAAGTGGGTGTGGGGAGTGGAGACGCGCGATCGACGAGGTTCTTCTTCATGACCGCGTCGCGCAGAAGGGTGATTGTTGAGCAGATATTCTGATGTCGCCTTTTGGGGCCGGAAGCGGACTTGCGGCTTGGAGGCTTGGAATGTGAGAAGCGGACGTTCAGGCGCCGCCATGCATCGACGCCCTCTGACCCATCTCGGAAGTCGGCCGGATAGACTCCAGGCCAGATGACCAATACAATCCCAGATGCCGGGTTTCTGAAAGTATTCAACCCACATGGCCGAGATTCGAGCCCAACGCCGCCTTGCCGCGATTCTAGCTGCTGATGTCGTTGGCTTTTCGCGCCTCATGGAGCACGACGAGGCTGGCACACTGGCCGCTCTCAAAGCGCGGCGGCGCGATGTTCTGGTTCCATTGGTTGCCCAGTACCACGGCCGCGTGGTCAAGGTGATGGGCGACGGTGTGCTGGTGGAATTTGGCAGTGCGGTTGATGCCGTCCAATGCGCCGTCGAACTGCAGAAGGGTTTTACCGGGGCCAACGAGAGCGTGGCCGAGGCCTACCGCATCGTCCTGCGTATCGGCATCAATCTGGGCGACGTCATCGTAGAGGGCAGCGATCTCTATGGCGACGGTGTCAACGTGGCAGCCCGGCTGGAGGGTCTGGCTGAGCCCGGGGGCATCTACGTCTCCGCCACCGTGCACGATCATGTCACCGGTAAGCTGACATTGGCGTTCGACGATCTCGGCGAGCACGCGCTCAAGAATATCGCAAAGCCGGTGCAGGTTTACCGCGCCGGAACAGGCGGGACCGGCAAACACGCGGTGCAACCGGTGCATCAACTCCCGGATAAACCATCGATCGCGGTTCTGCCCTTTGTCAACATGAGCGGCGATCCTGAGCAGGAGTACTTTTCCGACGGCATCACCGAGGACATTATCACCGACCTTTCGAAGGTGTCCGGGCTCTCCGTGGTCGCGCGTAATACCGTCTTTACCTTCAAGGGCAAGGCGGTATTGATCGAGGAAGTGGCGAAGAAGCTGAATGTTGCCTACGTCCTGGAGGGAAGTGTACGCAAGGCTGGAGGACGGGTGCGCATCACGGCTCAGCTAATCAATGGTCTTGGCGGTGACCATACCTGGGCCGAGCGATATGACCGGACGCTGGACGATATCTTCAAACTGCAGGACGAGATTTCCAAGACCATAGTCGATGTCCTCAAAGTGAAGCTGTTGCCCGAAGAACTGGAGACTATTACAAACCGCTCGACCGACAACCCAGAGGCTTACGAGACGCTGTTGATGGGCAGGTCGTTCCTCAACAGGGGAGTCGAGACGAAGTTTATCAAAACAGCGCAGCGACTGTTTGCTAGAGCTGTTGAAGTTGACCCAAATTATGCGCGCGCTTATGCCGCTTTGGCTGATTGTGAGTGGCTTCTGTTAACTTGCAACGATCCCGACGCCAGCTTCGAGGCAGTCCTTTCCAACAGCTCACGGGCGCTGGAACTTGAGCCAGGTCTCGCCGACGCCCATGCATCACGTGGCGGGGCCTTGTTCGTAAATGGCCGGTATGCCGAGGCGGAAGTCGAGTTCGAGCGAGCTTTAGAATTAGACGCTAGCTCTTCCGATACCTATTTCGCTTACGGCCGGAATTGTTTCATTCAAGGTCAATACGAGAAAGCTGCCGGTCTGTACCAGCGTGCTGTATCGTTGTCACCCGATGACTATCGGGTCTGGACCAATCTAGGGATGGTCAATGTTTCACTCGGCCGCAGCGACGACGCCAAGGAAGCGGCAAGGCAAGGTGTGCTGCGAGTGGAAAAGGAAGTCAAAGCGCATCCCGACAATGCCACCGCGCTATGTTACGGTGCCGCAATGCTGGCAGAAATTGGCGAGATTGAACGCGCGCTGTCGTGGGCCTCTCGTGGGGAAATGTTCGCCGGAGACAACATTCCGGTTCAGTACAACTTAGGCTGTTTTTATGCGAAGCTGGGCAAGACGGAGCAGGCTATCGATTGCCTTGAACGTCAGCTAACTGCATCACATGCTTACCTCGTTTTGCGCGTGCCTTGGATGCGTCAAGATAGCGACCTCGACTCGCTCCGCGCTCATCCCCGTTATATCGCGCTTGTCAATCGGATGGTGGCCCAAATAACCGCGACTGGGGCTCGAATATCAGCAGGCCACGAGGGAGTGAAGCATTGACCCTGAATATGATGCCCAGAAAATGAGTTGGTTGAGGGCAGGTCCGTTCCAGGCGCAACTACGCCCTCAAGCGCGGTCGCCGGTAATGTCCGCTGTCAGGTGGTGGCACAAGTCAACTTTAACGGCCGACATGGGGCGCAAAGCAGCCTTCCGCAGCGTCGAAGTCAAAGAACTTGGGGGCAGAACCTGCCATTCACCACGCTCAGCTTCATGATCCAAACAGTCCCTGCGGTCAGATGCGATGGCGGAGCGCGTCGATGATCACCGCCATTGCAGGGGAGAGCTGCCGCCTGCTTGGATAGTAGAGGTGATAGCCGGCAAATGGCGGGCTCCAGTCGTCAAGCACGAGCCTGAGGCGTCCCTCGGCGATGTGGTGGCTGACGAGGTTTTCCGGGACATAGGCGATGCCAAAACCGCTTGTCGCAGCCTCGATCATGGGAATGGACGAATTGAAGGTGAGTTGGCCTTCCACCCGCACACGAAGGTCGCGGCCATCCCTGGCGAATTCCCAGGCATACAATCCACCGAACGTCGCCTGCCGCATATTGATGCAGTCGTGATCGACCAGGTCCTGGGGCGCGGTCGGAACCGGGTGGCGGGAAAAGTAGTCCGGCGAAGCCACGGCCACGAGCCTCCAATCCGGCCCGATGCGCACTGCGATCATATCCCTGTCGATGCTCTCCCCAAGCCGCACGCCTGCGTCGAAGCGCTCCTCCACAATGTTCTTCATGCCGTTGTCGCTGTAGAGCTCCACGCGCACGTCGGGATTGTCGTTGAGCAAGGGCTGGAGCTTCGGCCAGACGGTCGTCTGGAGCGCATGGTCGGACAGGGTGATGCGGACCGTTCCGGAGGGCTTGTCGCGGAAGGCCACCAGGCTTGCGAGGTCGGATTCGATTTCCTCGAAGCGGGGAACGAGAGATTGGAAAAGTCGCTCGCCGGCCTCGGTCGGAGAGACGCTCCGCGTGGTACGCGTCAGCAGGCGGACGCCAAGGCGAGCTTCAAGCTCCTTGATTGTCGAACTCAGGGTCGACTGCGAGGTTCCCAGCTTGGCCGCCGCCCTGGTGAAACTGCGCTCGCGGGCGACCGCCACGAACCATAGCAGATCCTTCATGCCATCGCGCTGCATAGGGCACCTTCCGTCGGACATTCATATCATGAGCAGATAAGTCCATGCGGATTGCTTAGTCTACTTAAATGGGTTCCCCTGCAATATCTTCCAGCAGCGACGGGAATTTGCGGCTGATCCGTCCGGCGCTTTGCCAGGATGCCAATCATGGAAACCACATACGACACAAGGCTTGTTGAAAACCGCGCCGCATGGGGCGCGGTGTTGTCGATGGCGCTGTGTGTTTTCGTGCTCATCGCATCGGAATTCATGCCGGTCAGCCTGCTGTCGCCGCTAGCGGCCGATCTCGGCATCACCGAGGGCCGGGCGGGACAGGCGATCTCGATTTCGGGCGCTTTCGCCGTCGTGACCAGCCTGCTGGTCGCCGGCCTCACGCGCCACATCGACCGCCGACTGGTAGTGACCGGCTTCACCCTCCTCCTCATGGTGTCCGGTTTGGCTGTCACCTTCGCGCCGAACTACGCCTTCCTCATGGTCGGCCGGGCGCTGCTCGGCATCGCGATCGGCGGGTTCTGGTCGATGTCGACCGCGATCGTCATGCGCCTCGTGCCGCAAGACATGGTTCCGAAGGGTCTCGCCATGCTGAACGCCGGCAATGCCATTGCGGCCACCATCGCCGCGCCGCTGGGCAGTTTTCTCGGCGCCTATGTCGGCTGGCGCGGCGCTTTCTTCCTCGTCGTGCCATTTGGTCTCCTGGCGCTGGCCTGGCAGTGGACAAGCCTGCCGGCGCTGCCGCCGCGCCGCAGGAATCGTGCCGGCAACCCGCTGGCGCTGCTCGGCCGTCTTCCTGTCGCCACCGGCATGGCGTCGATCATGATGCTGTTCATGGGTCAGTTCGCGCTCTTCACCTATCTGCGGCCCTTCCTCGAGAACGTCACCCGGCTCGATATCGCCGCCCTCTCGGCGGTCCTGCTGGCGATGGGGCTGGCCGGGGTGCTCGGCACATGGTGCGTCGGCCGGCTTTTGCGCACGCGTCTGTTCAGCATTCTCACCGTCATCCCGCTGGTCATGGCTGCACTGGCCGCCGCGCTCATCGCCCTCGGTGCACTTCCGGGTCTCACAGCGCTGCTGCTCGTTGCCTGGGGCTTCTTCGGCATGGCCGCGCCGGTTGGTTGGGGCACGTGGCTCAGCCGAACGTTGCCGAACGACGCGGAGGCCGGCGGCGGGTTGCAGGTAGCCGTCATCCAGCTCGCCATCACCGGCGGCGCCGCGATCGGCGGCACGCTGTTCGATACGGTCGGCTGGTGGGGGCCGTTCACTCTGGGCGCGGTGCTGCTCTGCGGATCGGCGCTCGCCGCCCTTGCCGCAGCGTATATGGCCCGGAGGTCTTTGCCATGACGATCGAACGTGCGCCGCTCAGCCGCCGGACATTGCTCGGCGCCGCGCTCGCGGTGGCGGCCCTGCCTCGCACAGCCGCCAGCCAGGAAGGCCAATCTCCCGTCAGCCAGGAGCCCACCGACATGAAGATCAGGATGGTTTTCAACGGCCGCACCATGACCGCCACGCTCTACGACAATCCGTCGGCGCGCGACTTCTTCTCCATGCTGCCGCTCGACCTCGAGATCGAGGACTACGCCCACAACAACGAGAAGATCGCCTATCTGCCGCGCAAGCTGACCGAGGAGGGAAGCGGTCCTTTCGCCGACGAGCAGCCCTACGACCTGTGCTATTTCATGCCCTGGGGCAACCTGGCCATGTTCCACGCCGACTACCGCCATCCCGGGCTGATCAGGCTTGGCCGCTTCGACGAGGGCGAGCAGGCCCTGCACGTTCGCGGCAAATTCCCGCTTCGCATCGAACGCATTTGAGATCGCAAAGGAGATCACCATGGACATTCTTCGCGCCGGCACCAGGCCTTCCGGCAAGGGACCACCTGACTGGTTCACCGGAACGGTGCGGATCGATCCGCTCTTCAATCCCTTCGACGCCGAGCGGGTTCAAGGCGCACAGGTGACCTTCGAGCCCGGCGCCCGCACCGCCTGGCACACGCATCCGCTCGGCCAGACGCTGATCGTCGTCTCTGGCCTGGGCCGAGTTCAGCGCGAAGGTGGCCCGGTCGAGGAAATCCCTCCGGGCGACGTCGTCTGGTTCGCGCCCGGCGAAAAGCACTGGCACGGCGCGTCGTCTCAGACCGCCATGACCCACATTGCCCTCCAGGAGGTCAAGGACGGCAAGGTCGTGGACTGGCTGGAACATGTCGGCGACGCCGATTACGGCGCCTGATCTCTCCCCTCGAAAGGAACCAACATGCTTGCAACCGTTCTTCACAAACCGGGCGACATACGCTGCGAGGAAATCGCCGATCCGAAGATCATGCGGCCGACGGACGCCATCATCAAGCTGTCGGCAAGCTGCATCTGCGGCTCGGACCTGTGGCTCTATCGCGGGCTGCAGCCGGTCGCGGGGCCGATGCATATGGGCCACGAATATTGCGGCATCGTCGTCGAGGTCGGCGCAGAGGTGCGCACGGTCCGCCCCGGCCAGTTCGTCGTCGGGTCATTCTGCCTCTCGGACAATACCTGCCCGCATTGCCGCTTCGGCTTCCAGTCGTCTTGCGTGCAGCGCGAGTTCATGTCGGGCGCGCAGGCGCCTTACGCTCGCGTACCCTTGGCCGATGGCACACTGGTCGCCACCGCCGAGGTGCCGCCGGCCGACCTCATCCCTGACCTGCTGGCGGTGTCCGATGTGCTCGGCACCGGCTGGTATGCGGCCGACGCAGCCGAGGTCCGCGAAGGATCGACGGTGGTGGTGGTCGGCGACGGTGCGGTCGGCCTGATGGGCGTGCTTGCGGCCAAGGAGATGGGCGCCGAGCGCATCATCGCCATGAGCCGGCACGCCAGCCGCCAAAAACTCGCCCGCGAGTTCGGCGCCACCGACATCGTCGCTGAGCGCGGCGAGGAAGGCGTGGCCCGCATCAAGGAACTCACCAAGGGCGTCGGCGCGGACTCCGTGCTGGAATGCGTCGGCACGGGAGAATCCTTCGACCAGGCGCTGGCCTGCTCCCGCCCCGGCGGCACCATCGGCTATGTCGGCGTGCCGCATGGCGTGAACTTCGACGGCCAAAAACTATTCTTCGGCCAGAAACGAATGCTGGGCGGCCCGGCGCCGGTGCGCCGTTTCCTGCCCGACCTGATGGACCGTGTGCTGCAAGGTCGGATCAAGCCCGGCAAGGTCTTCGACCTCAAGCTGCCGCTGGCCGAGGTCGCTGAAGGCTACCGCGCCATGGACGAGCGTCGCGCCATCAAGGTCATGCTTTCAGTGTGAGCAAAGATCGGGCGGACGGCCTGTGCGCACCCACAACTCAGAAAAGGGACAACATATGACGATGAGATTGAAGATTGCCGCCCTTGCGCTTGCGCTTTCGGTCGCCACGCCGGCTTTCTCGCAAGAGCCTCCGATCATCGGCGCATGGCGCATGACGTCGCTGGAGGCCGGCGCCGAGGGAAACCTGAAGCCCGTGCCCTATTCCGGCCAGGTCATCTTCACCGAGGCCGGCACCCTCTCGGTGCAGGCGCAGAACCCCGACCCCAAGGCGCCGGACACGCCTTACACGGCGAATGGCTACGAAGCCTATTACGGGCCGGTCGCCATCAACGACCAGGACAAGACCTTCGTCATCACGATCGAGTCCTCCCTGGTCCGCAACCTTGTCGGCAAGAGCATGAAACGCAAATTCGAGGTCTCGGACAACAAACTGGTCCTCACGCCTGACAACCCGGCCGAAGGCTGGCGCGCAACCTACGAACGCTACTGATCCGAACAGTTGGGTTACCGATGGCCAAAATGGCGCGGATGTCAGACCGAAATGGCGTCATGGCGGAACTGGTGCCGATCATGGCGGCCGTCTTCGCCGGCTTCCTGCTGATCGGCCTGGCGCTACCCGTCCTGCCGCTGCATCTTCACCAGCAGCTCGGCTTCGGCCCCTTCGCAGTCGGGCTGGTGACGGGCAGCCAGTTCGTCGCCTCGATGCTGTCGCGCATCGGGGCTGGAAACTATGCCGATGGACGCGGCGGCAAGCGGGCCGTCGTCGTCGGCCTCGTTGCCGCTGCCCTTGCCGGGCTATTTTACCTCGGCTCGCTGGCATTGCTCGACCGGCCGGTAGCGTCCGCATCGGCGCTCTTCGCCGGCCGGGCAGTACTGGGCGCGTCCGAGAGCTTCATCATCACCGGCGGCGTCGCCTGGGGCCTCTCCGTTGCGGGCGGACAGAACTCCGGAAAAGTCATAGCCTGGGTGGGCACGGCGATGTTTGCGGCGCTCGCGCTAGGAGCGCCGGTCGGATCTGCGCTCTATGCAGCGAGCGGTTTCACCGCGATCGCGCTCGCGACAATCGTCCTGCCGCTGGCGACGCTGCTTGCCATCCTGCCGATGCGCGGCACCAGCGCCGCCGCGGGCAGCGTGCCGCAGTCATGGAGGAGCGTGGCGAAAGCGGTCTGGCTTCCTGGCGTCGGAGCTGCTTTCAGCAGCCTCGGCTATGGTGCTATTCTGGGCTTCGGCGCCCTGCTCTTCGCCGAGCGGGGCTGGCAGCCGGTATGGCTTCCTTTCACGGCCTATGCTGCGTCTCTGATTGTGGCAAGGCTGTGCTTCGGCCACCTGCCCGACAGGCTTGGAGGCGCACGCGTCGCCGTGATCTTCGTCGCGGTCGAGGCGGCAGGGCTGATGCTGATCTGGCTTGCGACCGGGCCTGTTGTCGCCGCAATCGGAGCGGGTCTGACTGGCCTCGGCTACTCGCTGGTCTATCCCGGCCTCGGCGCCGAGGCCGTAGGCCGTCTTCCGTCGCGCAGCCGCGGCCTGGCAATGGGACTCTACACCGTCTTCCTCGACGTGGCGCTCGGCTTCGGCAGTCCGGCGCTCGGCTTGGTCGCCGCGTCGACCGGGCTGCAATTCGTCTTCTTCGCCGTCGCGGCGGCGACGCTTCCGGCGTTGGGCATCGCTCTGCTGCTGGGTCGCCGTAGCGCTCCATTATAGACAGCTCGCCGACGCCGTCCGCATGAGGTTCGCTCACAGTCTCTTTCCGGGTCGCCACGGAGGCTGAACCCCTCCCCGCAAGGGTCAACGAGGCCCCGGCAAATCCCCGCCCAGACACACTCCAGAAACAAAATTCAACAGTTCGGAAAAACCGGCGAAAAGATCGGGTGGCATAAGCTTCCCGGATTCCGGGTTCTTCCTTTTTGGAAGCCCTCCACCAACAAAATCGCAGCGGCGGCGCAGTGCCTCCTCCAGCGGCGGCATGAACAGCCGGGCAATGCCCGGCGAGGACGAGAAAGTATGGACATGGACTACGATATCGCCGAACTGGACAGCGACGCGGCAATGCCGATCGGCAGCCTGGCAAGCATCGATGCGCTGGCAAGGATCGCTCGCGGCCCGGCAAGGGACGGCCAAGTCCTGACGGGCGCCGACTTTGCCCTGCAGCCGGGTGAGCGGCTCGATACGGTGTTCGAGCAGCTCGCCGTGACATTCGCCACGTTGCCGGCGGTGATCTCCGACGGACGCGTGTGGACCTATCAGGAGCTGAACAGCCGTGCCAACCAGTGCGCCCGCATGCTGATCAAGCACGGCGTGCGGCCGGGCCACCGGGTCGGGCTCATTCTCGACCGGTCGGCGGAGACCTATGTGGCGTTGCTGGCGGTGATGAAGGCGGGGGCTGCCTTCGTGCCGCTAGCCACCGCGTTTCCGCAGGAGCGGATGGCGCTGATCATCGAAGACGCCGCCGTCAGCATGATCGTCACCATCGCCGCCTATGCGTCGCGCGCCGGTCAACTGCCCGTTCCCCATGTGCTGATCGACAGCGCCGTCGCCGAAATTTCCGCACAGTCGCCCGCGCCGCTGAAGCCGCAGGCGAACGACGACATCTGCTACATCCTCTATACCTCGGGCACCACCGGCAAGCCCAAGGGCGTGGTCATCACGCACCAGAGTTTCGTCAATTTCATACACGTCGCCGCCGCCTCCTATGGCTACCGGCCGGGCGACCGGGTCTATCAGGGCATGACCATTGCCTTCGACTTTTCCTCCGAAGAGATCTGGGTGCCGTTCGTCGCCGGTGCGACGGTGGTGCCGGCACCTGGCCAGATGCCGCTGGTGGGCGAGGAACTGGCGGATTTCCTGCGCCTCCATGACATCACCTGCATGGCCTGCAGCCCGACATTGTTGTCGTCGATGACATCGGACGTTCCCAGCCTGCGCACGCTTTTGGTGGGCGGCGAGGCCTGCCCGCACAATCTGGTGGTGCGCTGGTCGAAGCCGGGCCGGCAGATCCTCAACACCTACGGGCCGACCGAGGCGACCGTCACCGCAACGATGGGGGCGCTGACGCCGGACCGTCCCGTCACAATCGGCGCGCCGTTGCCGACTTACTCGATCGTCATTCTCGACGCTTCGCTGCCGCAACTTGCCGAGCCCGGTGAACTGGGCGAGATCGGCATTGCCGGCATCGGGCTCGCCGTCGGCTATCTGAACCGGCCGGACCTGACCGACCAGAAATTCATCGCCGATTTCGTCGGCCTGCCGAACAACCCGTCGCAGCGCATCTACCGCACCGGCGATCTTGGCCGGATCAACGATGGCGGCGAGATCGAGTATGCCGGGCGCATCGACACGCAGGTGAAGATTCGCGGATATCGCATCGAGCTCGGCGAGATCGAGGCGGTGCTGCTCGACCAGCCCGAGATCGCGCAGGCCGCCGTCACCACCTGGGAGATCGAGCCCGGCCGCGTCGAACTGGTTGCCTATTACGCGCTTAAAACCGGCGTAGCGGCGATTTCCCGAGGGGATCTCGCCCAGACGATGAAGCGGCGGCTGCCGGACTATATGGTGCCCGCCTATCTGGAGGAGCTGCCCGCCATCCCGATGACCGTCTCCAACAAGGTAGACCTGCGCCAACTGCCGAAGCCGAGGAGCGTCCGGCTTTCGGCCGATCGCACAATGGTGCCGCCCGGCAATGAGGACGAGCGATTCCTGGCGGAAGCGCTGGCCACGGTGCTGAAATTCGACGCGGTGTCGGTCGAGGATCACTTCTTCGACGATCTCGGCGCCAACTCCTTGCTGATGGCGCATTTCTGCGCGCGCGTGCGCACCAGGAAGGAATGGGCGACGACGTCGATGCGCGACATCTATCTCTATCCCACAGTGGCGCGCCTGGCGCTGCATCTGGGGGTAGCGGAGGAGATGACGACGGCAACCAACGAGCCGGTCCTCACCCGCCGGGCCTCGAATTTCGCCTACTGGACCTGCGGCGCGGCGCAGCTTTCGTTCTACGGCCTCTACAGCTACGTGGCGCTCTGGGCGATCAATGACGGCCTCAACTGGATGTATGACGCGCTCGACGATCCGCTGCAGCTCTATATCCGGTGCGTGGCGCTCTCGGCCGCCGTGTTCTTCGGCATGTCGGGCTTTGCCGTCCTGGCGAAATGGGTGCTCATCGGCCGCTGGAAGGCCGAGGCGTTTCCGATCTGGGGCGTGCGCTACTTCCGCTTCTGGGTGGTCAAGACGTTGATCCGCACCGCACCCGTCGTGCTGTTCCGCGGCAGCCCGCTCTACAGCCTCTATCTGCAGCTGCTCGGCACCAAGCTGGGCAAAAACGCCGTCATCGAATCGAAGTCCGTGCCCGTCTGCACGGATCTTATTTCCATCGGCGCCAACACCATCCTGCGCAAGGAATCGATGATCCTCGGCTTCAGGGCCCAGTCCGGTTATATCCACACCGGGCCGCTGACCATCGGCCGCGATGCCTTCGTCGGCGTCGGCTCCACGCTCGACATCGACACCAGGATCGGCAACGGCGCCCAGCTCGGCCATTCGTCCTCGCTGCATCGCGGGCAAAGCATTCCCGACGGCGAGCACTGGCATGGATCGCCGGCGGTGCCGACCACGGCGGATTATTGCAAGGTGCGCAATGTCAATCCTTACCAGGTCCGGCGCTTCCTCTATGAAGCGCTGCAGCTGATCGGCCTGTTTGGCCTCGTCACCCCGCTGCCGCTCCTGTTCCACAGCTACTGGGAATATGTCGGCGACGACTATCAGGAGACGATCGGCCTTGTCGCAATCGGCACCACGGTCACGCTTTTCGGCTATATCGCGGCGGCTTTCCTGGCAGCGACGCTGGTGCCGCGCCTGACGAGCCTGATCTTGAAGCCGGGCCGCACCTACACGCTTTACGGTTTCCGCTACTGGCTGCAGACCGTCGCCGAATTCGCCAGCAATTCCCGCGTGCTCGGGCTCCTGGCCGGCGACAGCTCGGCAATCGTGCACTACATGCGCGCCATCGGCTGGAACCTCAACAGAGTGGTGCAGACCGGCTCCAATTTCGGCTCCAACCAGCAGCACGAAAACCCGCTTCTGTGCGAGATCGGCACCGAGACCATGGTCTCGGACGGGCTGTTCATGATCAACATGCACAAGTCCGCCTCGGCCTTCAGGCTCGAGCCGACGCGCATCGGCGAGCGCAACTATCTCGGCAACAACATCTACTATCCGCCGGACGGCCGCACCGGCGACAACGTGCTGCTCGGCACCAAGGTGATGATCCCCATCGACGGGCCGGTGCGCCAGAATGTCGGCCTTCTCGGTTCGCCTGCCTTTGAAATCCCGCGCATGGTGAACCGCGACAAGGAGCTTATCGCCGGCGTCGACGAGGCTGACCGGCGCCGGCGCATCCCGCACAAGAACCGCCACAACCTGGTGACCATTCTTCTGTTCCTGGCAACGCAATGGGTCATGCTGTTCGTCACGCTGGCGATCTGGGACCGGGCGCTGAACTACTATACGGAATGGGCGGAGGTCGCCCTGTTCGCCGCCGTGCTTTTGACCTCGGCGATCACCATTCCGTTCTACGTCCTTGTCGAGCGGGCAAGCCTTGGCTTTGGCCGGTTAAAGCCGCAGATGACGACGATCTACGACGTCGCCTTCTGGCGCCACGAACGCCACTGGAAGCTGGCGGATTCGCCGATCGTGCGCCTGTTCGCCGGCACGCCGTTCCGGCCGATGATCCTGCGCCTGCTCGGCGTCAAGGTCGGCAGCCGGGTCTATGATGGCGGCAGCAACCTGACCGAGCGCTCGCTGGTCGAGATCGGCGACGACGTCACTCTCAACGAGGGCTGCGTCATTCAGGCCCACTCGCTGGAAGAAGGCGCGTTCAAGTCCGATTTCATCCGCATCGGCGATGGTTGCACGCTCGGACCTTCCGCCTTTGTCCACTACGGCGTGGTGATGGGCAAAGGCTCGATGGTCGATGCGGACTCCTTCGTGATGAAGGGCGAAGAGCTGGAGCCCAACTCGATCTGGCGGGGCAACCCGGCCAAGCTGCATCGCTTCGTCGAGCTGGTGCCGGAGGATGGCGTCAAGGCAACGGCTTGATGAGCGCAGACATCCGCCTCGTTTCGGTGACTGCGGCCAACCGGGCTGTGGTCGCGGCCCTGGAGCTGGCCCCGGATCAGATGGATTTCGTCGCCAGCAATGCGGAGTCGCTGGACGAAGCCGAAAGCGACGGGGACGCTCGGCCGCGCGTCGTCATGGCAGGGGATCGCGTCGTCGGTTTCCTGATGTACGAGGCGCCGCAGGACGACGACGAGGCGCGGATCTACCGCTTCATGATCGATCGCGTCCATCAGGGCCAAGGCTACGGCAAGGCCGCTTTGCGCGAAGTGCTGGATGAAATCATGCGGCTCGGCCACATCAGCCACGTTTCGATCTGCTACGAACCTGGGAATGAAGCGGCACGCCGCCTCTATCGCGCTGCCGGTTTCGTCGAAGAAGGGCCCGACGAGGACGGGAAGTGATCGCCGACCTCGCTCTGCGGGGCGAACAGCCATGACGCGCCGGCTCGATGCCGGTGCCAGCCTGTCGGCGCAGTTGCTGGCGGCGATGGCCGCCATGGCACCGGCCGGCGTTCGGATCGGATGCCGCACGATCCGCGAAGGCGATGAGAACCATTTGCTGCCGCAGGAAGCACGCTCCATCCCGTCACGCCTGCCGCTGATGCGGCGGGCGAGTGGCGCGGCGCGGTGGATCGCGCACGAGCTGCTGGCGGATATGGGCTTGAACGACGTCGCTATCCTCCGCGGCTCCTCCGGCGCACCGGTATGGCCTCATGGAGTAACGGGGTCGCTGGCTCACGACGACGAGATAGCCGTGGCGGCCGTCGCGCCGCTCTCCCACGTCGCCTCGCTCGGCATCGATATCGAGCCCGCTTTGCCCCTGCCCGACGACATCTTCGCGCTGGTTGCAGTCCCCGCTGACCGGATCGACGCAACCGACTTGTGTCTTGCCGGTCGCATCCTTTTTGCCGCCAAGGAAGCTGTCTACAAGGCCGCCTACCCGCTTGATGGCGAAGTGCTGGGCTATGAGGACATCACCGTCGATCTCGACGCAAGCGACGCTGTGACGAAGACGGGCCGCAGAGCGAGACTGGTTTACTGCGTTGCTCCGTGTGTGGTCGTTCTGGCGTTTGTCGATGGTGTCCGAAGCGCCCCCCTTTAAGCGCGATGGGCCAGCGCCGACAGCAACGCCTGCTCAACAAAGCGCTTTTTTTTCGCAGAGCGGTCGCAAAAGGCTCACACGGTTCGTCCTTTGACAGAAGAAGGAGAGCGCCATGAGAAACCTTATTATCACCGAGTTCATCAGCATCGATGGCATCGCCGAGGTCGAGAAGCTGCCCAGCGTGACCTGGAACGATGAGATGCAAAGGTTCAAGGAGGACGAGCTTGCCGACAGCGGGGCCATGCTTCTGGGGCGCACGACCTACGAGATTTTTGCCGGCTCTTGGCCCAAGGAAACCGGAGACTTCGCCGACCGGTTCAATGCGCTGCCGAAATATGTCGCGTCGACAAGCCCGAAGGCACTCGACTGGAAACCGGCCGAGTTGCTGAAGGGTGTGTTGCCGGAAGCGGTTCGGGCGCTGAAGCAAGGCAGCGGCGGCAACATCTATGTGCATGGCAGCCTGAGCGTCGCGCGGGAATTGCTGCGCCATGGTCTGGTCGATCGCGTCAGGCTGCTGAGCTACCCTGGCTCCGTCGGGGAGGGCAAGAAGCTGTTCCCGCCCGATATGCCGGTGGCGTTGGAGCCGATCTCGACCGTACAGTTCAGCAATGGCGTGGTGGCGCTGGAATATGCGGCTGGGAGGGTGTGAGACGCTGGTGGGGTAATCTCCCCTTGAGGGGAGATGTCGCCGAAGGCGACAGAGGCGGTCGGTCCGTCCTGACGCAACCTCCTATCGACCGTAGGAGGTCTAGCTTCAAGCGAGACGACCCCCTCTGGCCTGCCGGCCATCTCCCCCTCGAGGGGGGAGATCGGCAGCTCACCCTGCTTTCTTCCCCCGCTTGCCCTTGCCACGCGCCTCGACCACTCTTTCCACCTCGCGCTTCAGTTCGTCCTTGACCTCGTGCGTCTCGGCAAGCAGCGTGTCGATCTTCATGAAATCGAGCACGCGGTATTTCGACACCGGCGGGCGGATCAGTATGTCGGGGGGGCGCTGGTTCAGCTTGTGGGCGATGATCGACTGCATCATCAATTGCGTGGCGCCGTACATCAGATCGACGGTGGTCGGGTGCTTGCGCTCGGCCTCGCTCGGCGCACCGACGACGTCGATCGCGATGATGATGTCGGCGGCGTCTTCGATGAGGTCGAACGGCACCGGATTGTAGATGCCGCCGTCGATCAGCACGCGGTCGTCGCGCGTCACCGGGCGGAACACCGCGGGAATGGCAGCCGAGGCGGCGAGCGCCGAATGCAGGTCGCCCTCGTCGAAGACGGCCAGCTTGTGACCGAAATAGTCCGTCGCCGTCACCTTGAGCGGAATCATCAGCTCGGCGAAGGTTTCCGGGATGGCTTCCGGCAGGAACGCCTTCAAGATGCGCTCTATGTTGAACTGGCTGACGCGGATGCCGCCCTGCATCGCCTCGGCGATGGTGCCGGGACGCGAGCGCCACATGCGCGCCGCCACCTCGGCGCGGCGGCCGAGGATCGAGCGGGCGTAGTCCTCGATGTCCTTGCCGCTCATGCCCGAGGCCATGCCGGCGCCCATGATGGCGCCGATCGAGGAGCCGGCGATGGCCACGGGCTTGATGCCGAGCTCGTCCAGCGCCTCGACGATGTGGATATGGGCGAGGCCGCGCGCGCCGCCGCCGCCAAAGGCGATACCGAAAGTCGGACCTGTCATTTGGCCTCCAGCTTCGGCCCGATGCTCATGATCGCGGGCGCCGGCGTCAGCAGCTTCTTCGCCGCTGCCTTGACCTGATCGAGCGTCACGCCGTTGATGAGCGCCGCGCGGCGCTGCACGTAGTCGATGCCGAGATTGTCGAGCTGCAATTCCACCAGGGTCGCGGCAATGGCGCTGGAAGAATCCAGATTGCTGATAGCATAGGAGCCGACCATGTATTTCTTGGTCGCGTCCAGCTCGGCCTCGGTCGGCCCCTCCTGCGCCATCTTCTTGACCACCTCCTTGACGATGGCGAGCGTCTCGGCGGCGCGGTCGGAACGCGTCGCCGTGGTGATGATCAGCGCATTGGAATGCTGGTGGTCGACCAGGTTGGAATCGACGGAGTAGGCCAAGCCGCGCTTTTCCCGCACCTCGTCATAGAGGCGCGAGGTGAAGGTGCCGCCGCCGAGAATCTGGTTCATCAGCACCGCGGGGAAGAAATCCGGCGCATCGCGCTTCACACCGGGGTAGGCAAACTGCAGCGAGGTCTGCGGCAGGTCGTAGTCGACCTCGAGCTGCTGGCCGAGCTTCAGCTCGGTATCGGCAACCGGTTGCAGCACCTGCTTTTCCGGCAGATCGCCGAAGACCTCATCGAGCTTCCGTTTCAGCGTCGCGGCATCTATGTCGCCGACCACCGCAACATGCAGGCCGCTGCGGGCGAAATTGGCCTTGTGGAAGGCAGCCAGATCCGCTGCCGTGATGGTGGCGATGCTGTCCTTGGTGCCCTGGTCGGGCCTGGAATACGGATGGTCGCCATAGATGGCGCGCAGCCATTTGGTTTGCGCGACGGTGTTGGGGTCACGCTCATTGGCGATGATGCCGGACAGGATCTGGGCGCGGATACGGTCGATCGGCGCCTGGTCGAAGCGCGGGCTGGTGACCGCCAGCCTGAGCAGGTCGAAGGCCGCATCCTTCTGCTCGGCCAGCATCCGCATCGCGCCATAGGTGCCGTCGCGCGCCGCTTCGAAGCCCATTTCGGCGCCGGCATCGTCAAGCTTGATCTGGAAGGCCTCGCTGTCGAGGTCGCCGGCGCCCTCGTCGAATAGGCCGGTCATCAGATTGACCAGCCCTTCCCGCCCCGCCGGATCCTGCGTCGAGCCGCCATCGAACACGAAGCGGATGGCGACGATCGGAATGGAGTGGTCCTCGACCAGCCAGGCGTTGACGCCTTTCGATGAGGTCACCGGCTGAATGTCCATCGCGTGCGCGGCAAGCGCCGGCAGGATGAGGAAGAAGATGCCGAGGAACAGTGTGGCGAAGACGTGGAGAACCGCGATGCGCCTATGAGTAATCGCATCAGGCCATTGATCGCCAAGGTCAGCTCCGCCCCTCATCGCGCTGCCGGGCACTTCTCCCCGTATAGTGACGGGGAGAAGGGGTCTCGCCGCGACGCTGGCGCTCTTCTTACGACGCTGATGGTTGGCGAAATCGACGATGACAGCGCCCCTCTCCCCGTCACTATAGGGGGAGAGGATGCCGGCAGGCAGGTGAGGGGCAGCGCTAACGCTCAATCTCGTCATCATCAATTCCCCGCCTGTTGCTGCGGCAAGAGATAGCCGGTCGTCGTACGATCGAGCAGCAGATAGCGTGCGGCGACCGCCTTGATCTCATCGGCGGTGACCTTGCGAATGCGGTCCGGCCATTCCTCGATATCCCTGACGTTGCCGCCGGTGGCGAGCTCGGCGCCGTAGAGATTGGCCATCTCGTCCTGCTTGTCGCGGGCGAAGATCATGGCCCTGATATAGCGGGCCTTGGCCTTCTCCAGCTCATCGGCGGTGACGCCGTCCTTGACGATGCGGGCGATCTCGGCGTCGACGGCCGCCTCGACGTCGCTCAGCTTGGCGTCGCCGCGCGGCGCGCCATAGACGGTGAAATTGGTGGCGTCGAGCATCGTACCCTGGAAGAAGGCGCCGGTCGCCGATGCGATGCCTTGCTTGACCACGAGTTGCTGGTAGAGCCTGCTGCGGCTGCCGCCGCCAAGGATCTCTCCCAGCAGGTCGAGCGCCTCGGCCTCGCCGGGTTTTGCCGTGTGGTAGGACGGAACCACCCATTGCGTCGAAAAGCTCGGCACCGAAACGCGCCCATCGGTGAGCGTCACCGTGCGCTTGGTGTTCTGCTCCGGCTCGACCGGGCGGATGCGCGGGGGCAGGTCGGGACCGCGCGCGACCTTGCCATAGGTTTTTTCGGCCAGCGCCTTCACGACCTCCGGCTCGACATCGCCGGCCACGATCAGCACCGCATTATTGGGGCGGTAGTATTTGTCATAGAAGGCAACCGCATCGGTGCGGTTCAACTGCTCCATCTCCTGCATCCAGCCGATCACCGGAATGCGGTAGGGCTGGTTCTGCCAGAGCGTCGCGTCGACCTCTTCGTCGAGCACCGCCTGCGGATTGCTGTCGATGCGCGCGCGGCGCTCTTCCAGGATCACGTCGCGCTCGGTCTTGATGACCTCGTCGGTCAAGATGAGGTTGCGCATGCGATCGGCCTCGAAGCTCATCATCTCACCAAGTGCCGAGGGCGCCACCGTCTCGTGGAAGGCAGTGTAGTCATATGAGGTGAAGGCGTTGTTGGAGCCGCCGATGGCCGATATGGCGCGGTCGAACTCGCCCGCGGCGTGGTTGGTCGTGGCCTTGAACATCAGGTGTTCGAAGAAGTGCGCTATGCCGGACTTGCCTGGCGGCTCGTCGGCGCTGCCGATCTTGTACCACACCATATGGGTGACGATGGGGGCGCGATGATCGGGAATGACCACCACCTCCATGCCATTGTCGAGCAGGAAGTTGGCCACCTTGCCATCATCCGCGGCCAGGGCCGGGCCGGCCATGGTCAGCGCGGTGGCGAGCAAGGCCCTCCGCAGCCATTCAGTATGAGATGTCATTGATGGCTCCGGTTGTTATCGCGCGACGATAGGCAAGGTCAGCCGCGGAGGCAAAGTGAATTGTGCGTCATTTTGAAGGCGCCGATCGCCACACCCTTACGCAAGCTCGATGAACCGGACCACCGTCTCGCCGTAGTTTCGTTCATCAACCACCGAGAATTCCGGCCCAATCTCGAAGGGCGCCGAGGCGGCTTCCTCGATCACGCAGAGCGCGCCGGGCAGCAACCAGCCGCCATCCCTGGCCGAGCGCAGGGCGCGCTCGCCAAGGCCCTTGCCATAGGGCGGATCGGCGAAGACCAGGCCGAATGCCGCAAGCGTACCGGCCTCACCCAGGGCGGTCGCGTCGCGGCGGAAGATCTTGGTGCGGCCGGTAAGGCCAAAAGCTTCGACATTGGTGCGGATCAGGCCGCGCCCTTCGGCCGATTCTTCGATAAAGACGCCATAGGAAGCGCCGCGCGACAGCGCTTCGAGGCCGAGAGCGCCGGTGCCGGCGAAAAGGTCGAGCACACGCGCGCCGTCGAGCTTGTCGGCAAAGCGGTGCGCCAACACGTTGAAGACGGCCTCGCGGGCGCGGTCGGTCGTCGGGCGGATGGCATGGTCGCGCGGCGTCGCCAGCGGACGCCCGCGAAATTGGCCGCCGACGATTCTCATTTATGCCCGGGTCTCATTTAAGGCCGGATCTCATTTAAGTCCCGGCATCATCTGGTCCTCGGGCCCTTGGGACCGTTGCGTGGCCGCTCGCCGCCCCGACCGCCATCCGGACGCTCGCCACCCGGCTTGCCGAACGGCTTGGCTCCGCCCGGCTTGCCATCGGACGGCTTGCCATAGGACGGCTTGAACGACGCCTTGCGCGCCTTGGCCTCGGCCGCCTTGGCGGCATCGGCTTCCGCCCTGCCCTTGCCGATCGGACGCGCGCCCGGCGCCATCCAGACATTAGCCTTGCGCTGGCCCGGCGGATCGATCGGCCGCTGCTCGCGCTCGGGCTTCTTGCCGCCGCGCGGTTTGTCACCAAAGGCGCCGCGCGGCTTGTCGCCGAAGCCTCCACGGGGCTTGTCGCCAAAATCGCCGCGCGGCTTTTCGCGAAACTCGCTGCGCGGCTTGTCCGAAAACTCGCTGCGCTCGGGTCTCGGGCCGCGTTCGCCAAAGCTCTTTTCCGGCCTCGCGCCCCTTTCGGGACTGGTCGACAGCTTGCCGAGCGCTTCGTCGCGGCTGCCTTCGCGGCGCTTGCGGTTCTTGATAAGACCGCCCTCGCCGATCGGCCGATGGTCACCCTCGCGGGTGACTTTCGGCCGTTCCGGCTCCGCGTCACGCTCTCGCCGCACCGGCTGGTTGGAAAACGGCTTGATGATCTCGGCGTCGAAATTGGCGCCGGATTCCTCGACCAGTCGCTCGCCGAGCTGGTCGCGCAAGACGCGGCCCTTGATCTCCAGCACATGGCCTTCGGCGAGATCGTCGAGCTGGAACGGTCCGTAGGAGATGCGGATCAGCCGCGTCACGTCGAGGCCGAGCGATCCAAGGATGTTCTTCACTTCGCGGTTCTTGCCTTCGCGCAGGCCGATCGTCAGCCACGCGTTGGTGCCTTGTTCACGATCGAGCGTCGCTTCGATGGCGCCGTAGAAGACGCCGTCGACGGCAATGCCTTCACGCAGGCCTGCGAGCATGCTTTCCTCGACCTTGCCATGAACGCGCACGCGGTAACGGCGCAGCCAGCCAGTGGCAGGCAGTTCGAGCACGCGCGACAGACCGCCATCGTTGGTGAGCAGCAGCAGGCCTTCGGTGTTGATGTCGAGGCGGCCGATGGTCATCAGCCGTGGCAATTCGGCCGGCAGCACGTCGAACACGGTCTTGCGGCCCTCGGGGTCGCGGTTGGTGGTAACGACGCCGGCAGGCTTGTGAAACAGGAACAGGCGGGTGCGCTCGATCGGCGGGATCTCCATGCCGTCGAGATGGATGATGTCGCCCGGCATGACGTTGAAGGCCGGCGAGGTCAAAGCCCGGTTGTTGACCTTGACACGGCCCGCCGCGATCAGGTCTTCGGCGTCGCGGCGCGACGCCAGGCCGGCGCGGGCCAACCGCTTGGCGATACGCTCGCCGGCTTCTTCCGCATCTGCCGGACGCGGGCGCGGCTTGAAGGCGCCGCCAGATGCTTGCGGCCGGTCACCACCGAAATCGCGCTTGGGGCGATCGCTGAAGTCACGCTTGGGACGATCTCCGGCGTCGCGCTGCGGGCGATCGCCAAAATCGCGCTTTGGCCGGTCAAAACGCTTTTCGCCCTCGGCGGAAGCAGGCCGATCGCCACGCGGTGCGTAGGGCTTGCGAGGCCCTTCACGCTTTTCGAAAGGCTTGCCTTCGGGACGCGGCCCCTTGCTGAACGGCCGATCGCCGCCCTTGAAATCGCGCTTTGGCCGCTCGCCATCGGCCGCAACCCGCCGATCGCCGCGCGGTGCATAAGGCTTGCGCGGCCCCTCGCGCTTTTCATACGGCTTGCGTTCACCCTCGGCCGCCATAGGGCGATCCCCACGCGGCGCATAGGGTTTGCGCGGCCCTTCGCGCTTTTCATACGGCTTGCGCTCGCCTTCGGCTGCCATCGGCCGGTCACCGCGTGGTGCATATGGCTTGCGCGGTCCCTCGCGCTTTTCGAAGGGCTTGCCTTCGGAACGCGGACCTTTGCTGAATGGCCGGTCGCCACTTTTGAAATCGCGCTTGGGCCGCTCGCCCTCAGCCGCTGCGGGCCGGGCGCCGCGCGGTGAATAGGGTTTCTTGGCCCCGAAGGAGGGTTTGCCGCTTTTGCCGGCGGCGCCATCGCGGCGCGGCCCCGCGGCTCCAGGGCCGCTTTTGCCCGGGCCTTTGTGGCGCGGAGATTTCTTGTCGTTGTCGTCCATGTGGCCTTTGCCTTGTTGCGCTGCTACAGCGTGGCGCATCCTTTCGGACGCGCAAAGGACGCTATAGCACTTTGATTTGGCGCATGATCATTTCCGAAAATCTGTTCCGATATTCGGGTTGACGCGCTCCATAACAGGATCACCGCCAAGTGGCGAGGAGATAATCGGAATGGAAACCGCGTGAAGCGGCCGGATTTCATGGCGCTGGCGCTGAAAGAGGCGCAAGCCGCCGCCTTGCGCGGAGAAGTTCCGGTTGGCGCCGTCATCGCCAGCGGCGACACGGTGGTGGCATCCGCCGGTAACCGCACCCGCGAACTTGCCGATCCGACGGCGCATGCCGAAATGCTGGCCATCCGCGCGGCCTGCCAAACGCTCTCCAGCGAGCGGCTGACCGGCCACGACCTCTATGTGACGCTGGAACCCTGCGCCATGTGCGCAGGCGCCATTTCCTTCGCCAGGCTGCGCCGGCTCTATTTCGGCGCGGCCGACGAGAAGGGCGGCGCGGTGGTCAACGGCGTGCGCTTCTTCGCCTCGCCGACCTGCCACCATACGCCCGACATCTATCCGGGCATGGCCGAGGCCGACGCGGCGCTGCTGCTCAGGGAATTCTTTCGGGAAAGACGCGAAACGTAGAGCCTTCAGCTACCGAAGGCGACGGTTCCTACCAGGAGGGCAGCCAGTCGAAGAGCCCGCCGCTCTTGCCCTTGGCGGCCGCTTCCTTCTTGAGGCGGCGTTCCTTCTTGTATTCATCCTCGCCGAGTTCGCCCTGCGGCGCCGTGTCGGAGGCAGCTCGATAGGCCAGAGGCGGCTCGCTCAGATATCTGCGAGTGTTGGGGTCGCCCTGCTTTTGCTCTGCGGTACGGCGCTGGATCTCGGCGGCGCGGCCCTTGTCTGAATCCTTCGGCGACCAGGCCGGCGGGTGGCTGGAGCCCGAATCCGCCAGCGCCTTCTTCACGGAAGCCGGATCGGTCTGCACGTCATCGACGATCCCCGACTGATAGGACGGGTCGTCCTGGTGGGCAGTGGCGTCGGCACGCAGGCGGGCGCGGCGCTGCTCGGGCGATTCGGGCCAATCGGTGCTCGCCGTCTCGATGCTTTCCTGCGGCGGCGGCAGCACTTCCTTCTGCCCCGGCGCCGGCTTTACCAGCTCCGGACGCGGCCTGTAGTCGATCTGTTCCTTGTGCTTGGGCGTGATCGCGAAGGCGCCGGAAAGGTCTCCGGCAAGCTGCTCGCCAGCCGTCTTGTCGGTGCCGTAGGTAGGCGAGCCCATGCAACCGGACAGAGCGAGGCCGGACGCGACAAGCGGCGCCAGCAGCGCAACGCGCACGGAAGTTCTGTCGATCATGCCAAAAAGTCCCACTCTAGACAGCCTCTCGATCGTCACCGGCCAAAGGCCCGGTCCCCATCGTCCACGCTCTTGCGACGGAATTCCGGCGACAATTTGTCTTCCGGAGTTTCGCGTGTTTATCTCAACCACTCGTTAAGGGCAACGCGCGGGCGGTTTTCGCCCACGCGGCATTTCATTTGTGCACCGGCTTATGAGCAGTCACAAACGTCCCAGAGCCTTGAGTTCATGCAGGACGGCGGCATCGCGGGCAGACACGTCGGGGAATTCCACGTCCTGCCCGACATCGGCGGTATAGCGCCACGAACGCGCGCATTTGACCAAGCCGCGGTCCTCGGCCTTTTCGACCACCACCGCGACACCTTTGACATCGTCGAGCGCAAAGGCGCCTTCCGGCGCCTTGCCATGGGCGATGACGAGATCGCTGGTGATCGCCATCTCGGCCATGTCGACATCGGCGATCGCGGCTTCAAGCGTGGCATCGTCGAGGCTCACGACCGGCACGGCTTCCAGCGAGGCACCGATGACCTTCTGAGCGCGTGCGATCTCGAGCGCGCCGGTGACGACACGGCGGACCTGCCGCACCTTGCGCCATTTTTCCGCCAGTGCCTCGTTCTTCCAGTCGGCCGGAATCTCGGGGAACTGGTCGAGATGCAGCGAGACAGCATCCGGATGACGGTCGAGCCAGGCTTCTTCCGTGGTGAAGGGCAGCATCGGGGCCAGCCATTTCACCAGGCAGTCGAAGAGGTGGCGCACCACTTGTACCGAGGCCTTGCGCTTCACGCTGGCGGGTCCTTCGCAATAGAGCGCGTCCTTCCTGATGTCGAAATAGAAGGCCGACAGCTCGACCACCATGAAGTCGAGCAAAGTGCGGGTGATGCGTTTGAACTCGAACGCGTCGTAGCCCGAGCGCACGACCTCATCGAGCTCGGCCAGCCGATGCAGCATCAGCCGCTCCAGTTCCGGCATCTTGTCCAGCGGCACCTCCTCGCCATCGTCATGGGCGAGCGTGCCCAGCATCCAGCGGATGGTGTTGCGGAGCTTGCGGTAGGCGTCGATGTTGGTCTGCAGCACGTTCTTGCCGAGACGCTGGTCTTCCCAATAATCCGTCGTCACCACCCATAGCCGCAGAATGTCGGCGCCGGACTGCTTGATGACGTCTTGCGGCACGACGGTGTTGCCGAGCGATTTCGACATCTTTCGCCCCTCCTCATCCATGGTGAAGCCATGGGTGACGACGGTGTCGTAAGGTGCCCTGCCCCTGGTGCCGCAGCTTTCGAGCAGCGAGGAGTGGAACCAGCCGCGATGCTGGTCGGAGCCTTCGAGATAGACGTCGGCCGGCCATTTCAGGTCCGGACGGTCTTCCAGCGTGAAGACATGCGTCGAGCCCGAATCGAACCAGACGTCGAGGATGTCCATCACCTGCTTCCATTTGGAGGCCTCGTGATTGCCGAGGAAACGCTCCTTGGCGTCGGCAGCGAACCAGGCGTCGGCGCCTTCCCTCTCGAATGCGTCCATGATGCGCTGGTTGACGGCTTCGTCCTTCAGCACATTGCCGTCCTCGTCGGCAAAGACGGCGATCGGCACGCCCCAGGCGCGCTGGCGCGACAAGACCCAATCCGGGCGTTCCTCGATCATGGCGCGGATACGGTTCTGGCCGGCCGCCGGCACGAAGCGTGTGTCATCGATCGCCTTCAGCGCACGGCTGCGCAGCGTCGTGCCGTCGCCGAGGTCCTTGTCCATATAGACGAACCATTGCGGCGTGTTGCGGAAGATGATCGGCTTCTTCGACCGCCACGAGTGCGGATAGCTGTGCTTCAGCCGGCCGCGCGCGAACAGTGCGTTGCGCTTGATCAGCTCGTCGATGACCGCCTGGTTGGCATTGCCCTTCTTGCCGTTGTCGTCGATCACGCGCGCCGCCCCGCCTTCGCGATCCGGGCCAAAACCCGGCGCGTCCCTGGTGAAGAAGCCAGCATCATCTACAGTGAAGGGGATGGCAGGGTCGATGCCGCGTGCGCGCAAATCCGATGCCGCATCCATCCAGGCATCAAAGTCCTCGCGGCCATGGCCGGGCGCGGTGTGGACGAAGCCGGTGCCGGCGTCGTCGGTGACATGATCGCCGGCCAGCATCGGCACGGCGAATTCGTAGCCGCCGCCGAGACCTTTGAAGGGATGTGAAAGTGTAAGGCTTCCAAGCTCTTCGACCGAAACGCTGCGAAGCCGATTCAAGGTGACCTTGGCCTTGGCCGAGGAGTCTTCGGCAAGCGCATCTGCAAAGATCAGCTTTTCACCGGGCTGTGGACCGAACGAATTTTCGGCTGCGGTAACTTCATAAAGGCCGTAGCCGATCCGTGACGAATAATTGACGGCACGGTTGCCGGGGATCGTCCACGGGGTTGTCGTCCAGATGACGACGTGGGCGTTGTCCAAAAGTGCAACGCTTTCCGGAACGCGCATGGACGGTGCAGCGTCTGATACAAAGTGCTCAACGCTCCAAAATCCTGACACAACTGGAAACTTCACCCAGATCGTATCCGACTCATAATCCTGGTACTCGATCTCGGCCTCGGCCAACGCGGTGCGCTCGACCACACTCCACATTACCGGCTTGGAGCCGCGATAGAGCTGGCCCGACATGGCGAACTTCAACAACTCCCCGGCGATGCGTGACTCCGAATGGAAAGCCATCGTCGTATAGGGGTTCTTGAAGTCGCCGATGACGCCCAGTCGCTGAAACTCCGCGCCCTGCACGGAGATCCAGTTCGCGGCGAACTCGCGGCATTCGTTGCGGAATTCGTTGACCGGCACCTCGTCCTTGTTCTTGCCCTTGGCGCGGTACTGTTCCTCGATCTTCCATTCGATCGGCAGGCCGTGGCAATCCCAGCCCGGCACATAATTGGCGTCATAGCCGCGCATCTGGAACGAGCGGGTGATGACGTCCTTGAGGATCTTGTTCAGCGCATGGCCGATATGGATGTTGCCGTTGGCGTAGGGCGGGCCGTCATGCAGCACGTATTTTTCGCGGCCGGCCGCCTCCTCGCGCAGCTTGCGATAGAGGTCCATGTCCTGCCAGCGCTTGACCAGCAGCGGTTCCTTTTCCGGCAAGCCGGCGCGCATCGGGAAATCCGTCTGCGGCAGGTAAAGCGTCTTGGAATAGTCGATCGTTTCAACAGTGTCGGTCATTGGTCTGCCATATGCATTGCCCGGCGGGCGTAAAAGCTCGGGCGTGAACTATCATGATTGGAAAAGCGCGAGGGGGCGCGCAAAACTCCCGGCGGCTCCGGCGGCGCTCAGGCCGCCCGGAACACCGGGCCTGTAATTCGTATCGTCAGCGCGCGAAGGCGTGAAAAGCTCGTCATTGCCGGGCTTTTAGCCGAGAAAGCCGCAGGAATAAAGCGTCTCTTGTTCGATTCACTTACATCGCGAAGTCGAAGCGATAGGTGGTCGAGACGCCGACCGTGAACTGGTTACGGTCGCCGCGCTCCTTGACCAGGCTGGAATCGGCGGCCGGGCCCATCAGGCGCGCATATTCGCCGAACAGGCTGGCGGTCATCGGATCGGTCACCTTCCAGGTGATGGCGCCACCAAGGCCGGTCGATTTCAGGCCGCCGCCAGGATGGTATTCGCTCAGGTCCGAGGCCGCAGCCTCCTTGGCGTTGACACCATAATAAGAGTCGAAATAGCCCGACGAGGCAAAGGACACGCGTGGTCCGCCCGAAATTCTGACAGTCGGCGTCACGTCGTAGAAAGCATCGGCGGCGATGTCGGCGACAAAGCCATCATGGGCACGAATGCCGTGGCGCAGTTCGGCGCGGGCGCGCAGCCAGTCCGTCGGATAGATTTCGAAGAAGCCGCCGACCTCACCGCCCCAGCGCACCGGGTCGAGGCCCTTGAGCTCATCCTTGCTGTCGCGGGAAAACAGGAATTTTCCGGTCAGGCCGGCGCGGACGCCGCCATCGTCGACCAGCGCCAGCGAGATGTTGTCGTTGCGCGAGGTAAAGCGCGCGGCCGGGCCGGCCTTGCCCAGCGAGATGATCGGCGATGCGCTGAGCAGATAGCTGTTGGAGCCCTCGAATTTCGGCGCGACCATGCCGGTGGCGCCAAGCGTCAGGTACCAGTCGCCGGACATCCAGCCGAAGGCACCCTCGCCCGCATTGGCGGTGGACACAGTGAGCAGCGCCGAGGCGAGAAACAGCGGAATCGTCCAGACAATACGCATCATCACCCCATACGCGAAACAAACGGAGAGAACACCCGGCAGCCAAAGCCATGGCGCCGGTTCGGTAAAATTTGACTTAAAATCTACAGCAGTGGCGGCAACTGCGACCCTGTTTTTTGCGCTGTGGCCCATTTGAACAGGGCGCCGCCGGGCCTGTGGCGAGTTGACAGAAATAGCGAGGTTGCCTAAATTCGCGTTAGTGCAGACTAACATGAACAGATGGACAGCGCTTGGCGACCCGACCAGGCGGACGATCTTCGAACTGCTGGTCGAACAACCCTGTTCGGTCGGGGAATTGGCTCGTGCGCTTCCTGTCACCCGGCCGGCGGTCTCGCAGCACCTGAAGGTGCTCAAGGACGCCGGCCTCGTGGCCAACACACGGCTAGGCAAGCAACGCATCTACCGGGTCGAACCGGAAGGCTTGGCCAGCCTGCGCGCCGAACTCGACCGGTTCTGGAGCAAGACCTTGGCGGCCTACAAAGTGGTCGTCGAACAGCCCTTGAAGGAGCAGGAATGAGCACGCATCAACCGCCCGTGAGGCACTCCATCCTTGTCGAGGCTACGATCGCACATGCCTTCAAGGTCTTCACCGAGGACTTCGGCAGTTTCAAACCCAAAGAGCATAACCTGCTTGCGGTGCCGATCGCGGAGACGATCTTCGAACCCCGCGTTGGGGGTCACGTCTACGACCGCGGTGTGGATGGCAGCGAGTGCCGCTGGGCACGGGTGCTGGCCTACGAGCCGCCGAACCGACTGCTTCTGAGTTGGGATATCAGCCCTCAATGGCAGATCGAGACCAATCCGGACAGGACCAGCGAGTGGGAAGTCCGGTTTACGGCAGAGACGAATAGCCGGACCCGCGTCGAGATCGAGCATCGCAATCTCGAACGTCATGGCGAAGGCTGGGAAGGCGTGCGCTTTGGGATTGACGGTGATCAAGGCTGGCCGCTGTATCTCAGGCGATTCCAAGATCTTTTTGCCAGCAAGGTGACCTGAAGGAGCACAATTATGGAACCCTATTGGCTAAGCATCCTCGGTGTACTGATCCTCTGTCTTTTGTCAGTCGCGCTGGCGGTTTACTCGGGTTCGTCCAAGGGATTTGCCGGAGCGCTTTCCGGTCCGGTGATCCCGGCCGACGACGCCAATCTCCTCTACAGGATCGACCGCGTGCATATGAACTCGGTCGAGGCGCTGGCGCCTTTTGTCGTCTCGGCGGTGCTGGCCATGATGGTTGGCGTTGGGTCGGCCACGTTGGCGACCATTGTCTGGGTTCATGTGGCGATACGCCTGCTTCACCTGGGGGTTTACCTACGCGGCGGCAATGCCGCCAAGGGTGGCAGTGTCAGAACGATCGTCTACGTCTCTGGAGCGATCGTCACGCTTGTCCTCGTCCTTGTGACTGGGTGGGCTGCCATAAATTGACACGTACGCGCGAACCTCAAGCCACCGACGCTTTGTTTGTTTGCTAGCCGTCGCCATCGGCTGGACGTCCGCTACAGCCGGGGCTAACCTCCCGGCAAGGTGCCAGGCGATTTCGAGGAGATGCAGCCATGACCCTGCACGGTGATACCCTCAAAGATGCGATCGGCCGGACACGGGACAAATGGGGGTGGTTCGTCGCGCTCGGCGTGCTGCTGCTCATCTTCGGCGGCATTGCCTTCGGCAATCTGTTCATCGCCACCGTCGCCTCGGTCTATGTCGTGGGCTGGCTGATGCTGATGGCCGGCATCATCGAGATCGTGCATGCCTTCGGCGTGAAGACCTGGAGTCGCTTCTTCTATTGGCTGCTCAGCGGCCTACTTTATGCCGTTGCCGGTTTCTTTGCCTTCGACAATCCGCTGCTGGCCTCGACGGTGCTGACCTTGCTGCTGGCGGTGGCGCTGGTCGCTTCAGGCGCGCTCAGGGCCTGGGTCGGCTATAGCCACCGACCGGAAAAGGGCTGGGGCTGGGTCGTCGCGGCGGGCCTGATCAGCGTGCTGGCGGGGCTGACCATCGCCATGGGCTGGCCGGTCAACAGCCTGTGGGTGCTCGGCCTGTTCCTGGCCATCGACCTGATCTTCCAGGGCTGGAGCTTCATCGCTCTCGGACTGGCGTTGAAGAAGTAGGGGCTTGAAGAGGTAAGCGGCCGGAAGGCTCAAAAAGCGATGGCGCCGTCCAGATCCGAAAGCGGCCTGACGCCGGCCAGCAGCGCGCGCGCCTCCGCCTCGTCGCGCTTCATTTGTGCCACCAGCCCATCGAGCCCATCGAACTTCACCTCGGGACGCAAAAAGCCGAAGAGCGATACGTCGCAGATCTCGCCATAGAGATCGCCGGCAAAGCCGAAGACGAAGGTTTCGAGCAGCGGCGCGCCATTGTCGTCGACAGTCGGGCGACGCCCGAAGCTGGCGACACCATCATAGAGCGTGCCGTCGGCGCGGCGAAAGCGGACGGCATAAATCCCTTCCTTCAGAGTCGTTTCCGGCGAAAGCCTCATGTTGGCTGTCGGGAAGCCGAGCGTGCGGCCGAGCTGCTGGCCGCCGATCACTTCGCTTTCGACGGTGAAGCGGTAGCCGAGCAGGCCTGCGGCCTCGGCGACCTCTCCCTCGCAGAGCAGCTCGCGGATACGGCTCGACGACACCACCTCGGCGCCCTCGTCGCGAAAGGCGTCGACCAGGGTGACGCCGAAACCATGGCGCTCGCCTGCCGCCATCAGAAACGCAGGACCGCCCTGCCGGTCCTTGCCGAAGTGAAAATCGAAGCCGGTGACGGCATGGGTGATGCCGAGGTTCGTCTCCAGCACATCGGTCACGAAAGCCTCGGCCGACAGGCCGGCAAAGGCGCGCGTGAACGGCTGTTCGACGAGTGCGGCAAAGCCCAGATGCGACAGCAGCCGCGCCTTCATCGGCGGCGGCGTCAATACGAACAGCGGCATATCGGGCCTGAACACCTTGCGCGGATGCGGGTCGAAGGTCAGCACTAGCGCCGGCACGCCGCGCCGCCCGGCTTCGGCAAGCGCGCGATCGAGCACCGCCTGGTGGCCGCGATGGACGCCGTCGAAATTGCCGATCGCCACCACGCCGCCGCGCAAATGCGGCGGCAGCGGCGCGGTTGCTGAAATGTGTTCGAAAGCTGCGCTCATGCAGCAACCCTACCGCAGTCTCGGAATGACGGCGACCGGCCGGTAGCCGTGCTTTTGCAGAAAGGCTGCAAGCCTGGCGGGGTCCGGCTGCATGGGATCGCCATAGTCGCGCGCGTGAATGCCGCCCGAGACGTAAAGCACGTCGATGCCGTTGTCGGCGGCGCCCTTGACGTCGGTCATCATGCCGTCGCCGATGGCCAGCACCTCGGTGCGCGCGACGTCTCGGCCGAGAAGCACGGCGACCTCCCGCAGCGCTACGTCATAGACCGGCGCATAAGGTTTTCCGGCGATCAGCGTGCGGCCGCCAAGCTGGGCATAGTCGCGCGCCAAGGCGCCGGCGCACCAGATCATGCGCTCGCCGCGTTCGACCACGATGTCGGGATTGGCGCAGATGAAAGGCAGGTTCCTGGCGCGCAGCCGGCGCAGCAGATCGGCGTAATCCTCAGGCGTTTCCACCTCGTCGTCGAACAGCCCGGTGCAGACCGCGCCGGAGGCCTCGAACTCCTCGACGAGCTCGACGTCCAGACCGTCATAGAGGGTGAAATCGCGGTCGGCGCCGATATGGAAGATTTTTCGTGGGCCTTCGGCGATAAGGTCGCGGGTCACATCGCCTGAGGTCACGACGCGGTCGTAGGCGACGGCGGGAACGCCGATCGCATTCATCTGCGCCACCACATCGGCATTGCGGCGCGGCGAGTTGGTGATCAGGACGACCGGGACCTTCGCACGCGCGGCGGCAAGCGCTTCGGCAGCCGCCGGAAAATGCCATTCGCCATTGTGGATCACGCCCCAGACATCGCACAGGATGGCCGAGTAGGCGCCCGACAAATCCGCGAGCGAGCCGATGATATCAGGCGAATCCGCCATGCCGTTTACCTGCTGTGACGATCATTGCGAGAGCTGCAGCCGACGGTCCGCCGCAACCGGCCCCGCATTAACCGAAGCGTTTCATCCTGTCACCAGCTTTTCGGCACTTGCCAGGCTGTTGCGCAACGGGCTGATCGAAGGTTGCACAGGCAGGAACCACCCTTCTCCGAGCTTCGGTCTATCGAAACAATGTCGCACCGCTGATCACCAGGGCCGAGTGGTTAACGAGCCTTGAAAAGATGGGCCTATGTTGAACGCATTTCAGCAACCTGAAATTTAACGATTTTGTGGGCATCTTCGGACCGATATTGGGGTCCTGGCAGGGGTGCTGAAGGCATGATCCGCAGATTTCTGAACGACAGACGCGGCAACTATGCCTTGATGACAGTGATCACCATGGTGCCCTTGATGGGCGCGCTGGCGCTTGCCATCGACTACACCGATCTCTTGCGCCAAAAGCAGAACATGCTGAACGCGCTGGATGCCGCCGGGATTGCCACGGCACAGCAGATCGTCACCGGGGCGACCGACACGGCAGTCAAGGCCTATGCGAAGGATTTCTTCGAAGCCAATCTCGGCCGCGTCAAAGCAGCCAATACGGCCCTGACGGTGACGCTTCCCAACAACAACGCAGGTGGTGGCACGCTGAAGCTGTGCGCCGAATTGACGTACCACCCCTATTTCCTGCCGGCAGCGGCCATGATGATCGGAAGAACCGCCGCCGACGTCACAACATCGGCATGCTCGGAGATCCGCCTCAAAAACACGCTGGAAGTGTCTCTCGTGCTCGACAATTCCGGCTCTATGAGCATCAACGGCTCCGGCACCGGCCAGCCGCGAATAGATTTGCTCAAGAAGGCCGCGACCGAGCTTGTCAATACAATGGCGCTCCAGGCCGCACAAATGAAGCAGGTGACCAAGCCGGTGCAGTTCTCGCTGGTCCCGTTTTCTGCGTCGGTCAATGTCGGCGCTCCGATCCCCCCGGCTCCATTGCCGACGTGGCTGGACACGACCGGCATTTCCCCGATCCATCATCAGAACTTCGATTGGTCGACGATGACAGCGGCGGCAAATGCCACCAAATGGATCGAAAAAGTTGGCAGCGTTTACTACCAGCGCGGCACGGGCTGGGGCACAGACAAAGACAAGGAGATGACGCGTTTCACCCTCTATCAGGATATGATGGCAACGACCTGTACGAAGAAAAACTCGAACGGCACTTGCAAGACCTCCGTCGTCGCCAAATACGAAGCCTGGAAGGGCTGCGTGGAGGCGAGGCCGTATCCCTATAATGACGACGACACGTCGCCGACCACTGGGACGCCCGCCACCATGTTCGTGCCGATGTTCGCGCCGGACGAAGCTGGCAATTTCTGGACCGACACAACTCGCACCAGCACATCGACGTGGGGTTACGCCAACAATTGGTGGATCGATTATTCCGACACGCTGACTGTCCCCAAACGCCAGGCGGATATGCGCAAGTATTTTCTGACAAAGCCCTGGGACGCAGCAGCCGCTGCGGCCGATGATGGACCCAATTCGGCATGCACGACCGCCGCGATCACGCCGTTGCAGGACATAACCACCACCGATGGCAAGAAAATCCTGACGGATGCCATCAATGCCATGGCCCCGACGGGCAACACCAACGTGCCGGAAGGGCTGGCCTGGGGCTGGCGGACGGTGTCGAGCAACGAGCCTTTTACGCAAGGCCGGCCGAACACCGAAAGAGGCAACGACAAAGTGGTCATCGTCCTGACCGACGGCGCAAACACCTATAGCATCGGCCCAAGCAACGACATGACCAGCAACTACGCCAAGAATGGATCGACCTACGCCGCCTATGGCTACACCGGCCCTAATTTTCCGAAGCCAGTGGAGCCTGCGACCCGCCTGTTCGTCAACACGACCGTCGCCAAGACAACCTATACGGCGACCAACTACACGGCCGCGCTTGACGAGCAGATGCAAACCCTTTGCGCCAATGCGAAGAATTCGAACATTCTCTTGATGACCGTCTCGCTCGACCTTGTTAGTTCCAAGCCGGCGGAAAAGACTGCCATAGATGCGCTCAAGAAATGCTCCTCGGATTCGCGCTTCCGCAAGGATCCGACCGACCCGAGCAAACCGGCGAAGCTGTACTGGAACGCGACCGGCGCCACCTTGTCGCAAAGTTTCAAGGAAATCGCCGACGAACTGTCGAACCTGCGCATCGTCAGCTGATCGGCGCGATCTTTCGAACAAGGCGCTCCGCCTCGGCGGGGCGTTTTGCGTTCGGCAGCTGGCGCATTTGGTTAGCGCCTGGTGAAGCGCTATCCGCGCAATCGAGCAGTTTCCCAAACCCGTCCTTCAACGTTTTGTGAAACTGTGGCGGCATTGAAGAATCCGCAGGCGGGGCCGCTTACATCACATGCGTGAACTCTGGCGCACATTCCGGCGTGACTTCTGGCGTGACCGCCGCGGCAATTACGCTCTGATGACCGTTGTGGCGATGGTGCCACTGATGGGCGGCGTGGCCATGGCCGTCGACTACACCGGCGTGGTCAGCGAGAAGCAGAGGGTGGTCAACGCACTCGACGCCGCCAACTTCGCCACCGCGCGCCGGCTGGTGGAAGGCGCCACCGACGACCAGTTGCGGGCCTATGCGCTCGACTTCTTCAAGGCAAACCTCAACGACGTCGATCCCGCCGACACGACGCTCAGCGTTACGCTGCCCAGCAGCACGACCGGCGGCGGCATCGTCAAGCTGTGCGCCAGCCTGGTCTACAAGCCCTATTTCCTGCCGGCAGCGGCGATGCTGATCGGCAGGACGTCGGAAAACGTCACCTACTCCGTGTGTTCGCAAGTCCGGCTGAAGAACACGCTGGAAGTGGCCATGGTGCTCGACAATTCGGGGTCGATGTCGAACACGGGCACGGGTGCCGGACAAAAGCGCATCGACCTTCTCAAGCAAGCCGCCAAGCAGCTCGTCGACACGCTTGCCTTGCAGGCCGCGATGATCAAGCAGATCGACAAGCCGGTCCAGTTCAGCCTTGTGCCGTTCGCCGCCTCGGTCAATGTCGGCGCCAGCAACGACAACGCGTCGTGGATCGACGCCTACGGGCTGTCGCCCATCCACAATGAGAATTTCGCCTGGTCCACGCTTAACGCAGCCGACAAATATGCCCAGAAGATCGGCGGCATCTGGTACAAGAAAGGCACTGGCTGGGGTGAGCAGGAGGGGCAGATGCTGACCCGCTTCTCGCTCTACCGCGACATGAAGGTGGTCACCAGCCACGAGCGCATCGTCGGCAGCAAACGCGTGGTCTGCGACAAATATCGTGCCAATCATACATGCTCGGACAGCCACAACGAATACGACTACAACGACACATACGGACCGTTCGCCAGCTGGCAGGGCTGCGTCGAGGTCCGTCCCTACCCCTATAATGTCACCGACGCGCCGGCCTCCGGCGGACCGAACAACACCGGCACCGGCGTCGGCGATCCCGCGACCATGTTCGTGCCGATGTTCGCGCCGGACGAGCCGGGCAATCATTGGTACATAACGCAGGACCCCGACGAGGTGGCCCCCAAGACCTATGGCGCGGCCAACAGCTGGTGGAACGACGATCCGGCGAGCACCTCCGGCAAGACCAGGCAGTCCAACATGGCCAAGTATTTCCAGCCACGGCCGATCAATGCTCCGGTGCTGGGGACGGGTGCAGGTCCGAATTACAGCTGCACCACCACGCCGATCACACCGCTGACCGACGTCGCCAACGCCGCCGGGCTGACCAAGATCAAGGCAGCAATCGACCTGATGGCGCCGAACGGCTTCACCAATGTGCCGGAGGGCATGGCCTGGGGCTGGCGCACCGTCTCCAGCACGGAGCCTTTCACAGGAGGACGTCCTGAGACGGAGCGCGGCAACGACAAGGTGGTCATCGTGCTCACCGACGGCGAGAACACCTACGCGGTGCCCAGCAGCGATCCCGCCGGCAACAAGTCGACCTATGCCGCCTATGGCTATACCGGCGTCGGCTACAACGGCACTGCGGTCACCCGCCTGTTCGGCGGCACGTCGAGCGCCATCGGCCAGCTCAACTATTCGTCGAGCAACTACACCGCCGCCCTCAACGAGCAGATGGCGACGCTGTGCAACAACGCCAAGGCGGCCAACATCATGGTGATGACGGTGGCGCTCGATATGTCGACGACCGACGCCGGCGACAAGAGCGCGATGGAGGCACTGAAGGTGTGCTCGTCGGACTCGCGCTTCCGCAAGGATCCGGCCGACCCGAGCAAGCCTGCAAAACTGTTCTGGAACGCGACCGGCGCCACGCTGTCCGACAATTTCAAGGAAATCGCCAACGAGCTCTCGAACCTGCGCGTGGTGAGCTGAGGGTTGAAGCTGCTGATCTTCCCCCTTGCGGGGGAAATTGACGGCTTCGCTTTCGTCTTTTTTCGACGCTGGCGCAAAGTCTCCGGCCATCATGCTCTTGCGGTGAGTCAAAACGCGTGCTCGGTATCGTCACCGCCTCCCGGAGATTGCCCGTGCCCGAAACCGCCAACCATCTCGCCTTCGCGCTGGTCTGCCTGGGCATGGTGCTGACGCCCGGGCCGAACATGATCTACCTGATCTCGCGCTCGCTGTCGCAAGGCCCCAAGGCCGGGCTGATCTCGCTCGGCGGCGTGGCGGCCGGCTTTCTGTTCTATGTCGTATCGGCTGCGCTGGGCATCACCGCGCTGCTGCTTGCCGTGCCGTTTGCCTATGACGCACTGCGCATTGCCGGCGCGCTCTATCTGCTATGGCTCGCCTGGCAAGCGGTGCGACCCGGCGGGCGCTCACCATTCCAGGTGCGCGAACTGCCGAAGGACAGGCCGCGCAAGCTGTTCGCGATGGGCCTGATGACCAATCTCCTCAACCCCAAGGTGGCGGTGCTTTATCTGTCGCTGCTGCCGCAGTTCATCTCGCTGGGCAAGGGCCATGTGCTGTCGGAGCTTCTGGTGCTCGGCGCCACGCAGATCTCGATCAGCCTGACCGTCAATGCCATCATCGCGGTAACGGCCGGTTCGATCGCGACCTTCCTTGCCGGACGGCCGCTATGGATGGTCATCCAGCGCTGGATGATGGGCACGGTGCTTGCCGGGCTGGCGCTTAAAATGGCGACCGACGCGCAACGCTGATCGGAGGCAACGCGCCGAGACTACATCGGCCGCCGACCTTCCCATTCGAATCGATCGGCCGAACCCGCACGGAGGCCAGCGATTGAGATTTTCGCGGCCCTGCCCGGCAAAAGCCATGATCGCCGCTAAGTCAGCTCGCATGACAATGATCTGCAGCACCAATCACCCGCTCGCGCAAACCCGCTCTGGCGCAGCAAGTCCAAAACCAAACAGGCGCCTGCTGCTGATCGGCCTTGCAGCCATGGCCGGCCTCGCTGCTTGCAGCACGGTCTCGGTGCCGACCGGCGAAGGCGCCGGTGTGTCGTCCTCGGCCACCGCGACGCTGGCCGGCATCCGAGCTTCGGCCGGACTGCCGGCGCTGGTGCCGGACGCCCAGCTCGAGCAGGCCGCTCGGCAGCAGGCCGGCTATATGGCCTCACGCGAACGCATGAGCCACACGACGGGCTGGGGAAAGGATTTCGCGTCGCGGATGAAGGACAATGGCGTGCGGGGCGCCGCCGCCGAGAACATCGCCGAGGGCCGCTTCGACCAGCAGAAACTGTTCGACATATGGATGCATTCGGCTGGCCACCGCCGCAACATGCTCGATCCGGATTTCAGCCGCTTCGGCCTCGCCTATGTACGCGACGGACGCGACAGCGCCATCCGCTACTGGAGCCTGGTGCTCGGAAAATAGCAGCCAGCGGTTACGGCGCGAGCCAGCCGTCAGCCTTTCGCGATCAGCTCGCCGATATCCCCAGCCGACAGGGGTTCGCTGAAATAATTGCCCTGCACCTCGTCACAATTGTTCTTGCGCAGGAAGGCGACCTGGTCTTCCGTTTCGACACCTTCGGCCAGCACCCGAAGGTTCAACTTCTGCCCCAGGGAAATCACGGCGCCAGTGACCGCCTGATCGTTCTCGTCGGTCGCGAGATCGTTGATGAAGGACTTGTCGATCTTCAGCCGCGCCACCGGAAACGTCTTGAGGGCGCTGAGACTGGAATAGCCTGTTCCGAAATCGTCGATCGATATCTGCACGCCGAGCTTTTGCAGTCCGTTCATCGTTGCGACCGCCAGCTCGAAATCCTGCATGATCAGGCTTTCCGTCACTTCGAGCTCGAGATACCTCGCCTCCAGGCCGCTTTCCTTCAATGCGTTGACGACGCGGTCGATCAGGTTCTTCTCCCGGAACTGCCGCGCCGACACGTTGACGCAGACGGCTACGGGCGACAGACCGGCGCGCTGCCAGGCTTTGTTCTGCCGGCAGGCTTCGTGCAGGATCCAGTCGCCGAGCGGCACGATCAGCCCGGTCTCCTCGGCGGTCGGGATGAACATCGCCGGCGAAACCAGGCCTCGCGTCGGGTGGTTCCAGCGCACCAGCGCTTCAACGGCGAAAACCTGCCCCGATCGCAGATCCACCTGTGGCTGATAGTGCAGAGCGAATTCCGACCGGGCGAGCGCGTTTCGCAATTCCTCCTGAAGCAGGAATTTTTCATGTGCCGTTGAGTTGAACTCCGGGGCATAGAACTGGAAATTGTCGCGGCCGAATTCCTTGGCGCGATACATGGCGGCGTCGGCATTGGCCAACAGCGTATCCGGGCTGGTCCCGTCCTTCGGGTAATTTGCGATGCCGATGCTGGCCGTCGTTCTCAGCCGATGCTCTCCGACAAGAACCGGTTCCGCGATCGCATCCCTGATCGTCTGCAGGGTTTCCGAGACCACATCGACATTGGTGGTTTGGTCGAACAGGACGATGACAAATTCGTCGCCGCCAAGCCGCACGACGGTGTCGGTGGCCTTCACGCATCCAACCAAACGGCTGGCGACGGTCTTGAGGAGTTCGTCACCGGCATTGTGGCCAAACGTATCGTTCACCAGTTTGAAATTGTCGAGATCGATGAACACCACCGTCATCCAGCGATTGTATCGCTGCGCGTAGAGGACCGCCTGGGAAAGCCGATCCTCCAGCAAAGCGCGATTGGGCAGCCCGGTCAGCGCATCATGGTTGGCCATGAAGTGGATCTGGTCTTCCGCCAATTTGCGCTCGATCGCGATGCCGGCAATGTGTGTGGTGAATTCGATCAGGCGGGTCTCGGCATGGGTGGGTTCGCGCACGGTCATCGCATACATGGCAAAGGCGCCCAACACGACGCCCCGATGCGACAGGATCGGGGTTGACCAGCACGAACGATAGCCATGGGGTGCCGCCAGTTCGCGGTAATCGTCCCAAAGCGGATCCTGCAGAATATCGGTAACAATGACCGGTTCCCGCCGGTAGATGGCGGTTCCGCAGGATCCCACCTTGGGACCGATGGCCGCCCCATCGATGGCGCTCGTATAGGCTTTCGCCAGGCCCGGCGCCGCACCGTGACGCAAATGAATGCCGTCCTTGTCGAGCAGCAGGACGGAACCGAATATCCCCTTCAACTGAGACTCGACGAAGCGCATGAGGCGGTCGAGCACGTCCTCCAGCGGCGCGCTCGTGGCAATCATTTCGAGGATCTGCGCCTGCCCGCTGCGAAGGACATCCGCCTGCTTGCGGGCGGTGATGTCGTGGGCGATGCCAACCAGGCCGAAGATTTCATTTTGACGATTGCGCAGCGGCACCTTCGTCGACGAAAGCCATTTGCCGGCGCCCGACGCATCCACGACAAACTCTTCCGCGTCGATCATTGGTTGTCCGCTCTTGAGCAGGCGCTGCTCGACCAGGCGAAATTTCCGCGCAAATTCCGGGGGGTGGAGATCAAAATCGGTCAAACCGATCATGTCGCTGGTCTTGTTGCGGCCGCTATCGGTCGCAAGGGCGCTGTTGACCACGACGAAACGGCTTTGCGTATCCTTGACCCAGAGATAATCGGGCACCCAGTCGATCAGCGCCTGCAGCGAAATGCGCTCGTCGACGATCTGCCGATTGACGAGGAGTTCAGTGATGTCCTCATGCGTGGCGATCCAACTGCCATCGGGCATGGGCTGGTTACGGATCTGGATTGTGCGACCATCGACAAGTTTGGCGGTCCAGAGCCGCGAAGCCTTGCCCGAATTGATCGAGCGAGCCGTTGCGAGATAGGTGTCGGCGGCCGTCGCCGCCGTGCCGGCGGCGACGCGGCGTTCGACTATTTCGCTCAGTGTCACGCCAGGCCGCAATTCCTCGGGCGCAATGCGGTAGATTTCCGCATAGCGCCGGTTGCTCAGGATCAGCCGTTCATCGGCATCGAAAAAGCAGATGCCTTGCGAAATATTCTCGATCGCAGTCTCGAAGCGCAGGGTCTGCCCTTCGAGACCCGCAATGGTCGTGCGAAGTTCTCCCTCGAGCGTATCGTAGGAAACGTCAGCCAGTCTTGCCAATGCGGCTTCGCCCACCGGCCCGCGCGCCCCGACGGATCTTCTGGATGACTTCGTGACCAAACAGACCTCCTCCGGTTTGGCACCTGAAACAAGAAAGGGCCTCTGTCGTGCCAAATGAAAGTCGACTGACAATGTTACAGATGTGCTAATTCAAGATGAACTGTAACGGAATTGGAGGCGTCAGCAACCAGATACCAAAGGTGCAAATGTCATTTCAAATCAACTTCCAACGGCTCATTATCGATATTCTTTTGCACACGCGGGTTTTGACGATCATCCGAGCAACAAATCATCAGGGGCAACCAGCTTGCTGCCAGCGCTACCGGCGCCCGCCTCAATCCATATGCGCGGCAGGAGCGGCCGCGCCGGCCGGAGCGGTCTTCGGCTTGCGCAGCAGGAAGACAAACGGAATGGCAACCAGCGTCATCACCATCAGCAGTTTGAAGTCGTTGACGTAGGAGATCATCATCGCCTGGATGTTGACCATGCGGTCCACCTGCGAAAGTGCCGTCGGATCGCCGCCTGCTGCCGCCGGCGAGGCCGCCCACAAATTGGGGTTGAACGGGTTGATGAAAGCCGACAGTTCGGTGTGATTGACCTGCGTGTTGCGCACCATGAGAACCGTCACCACCGACACGCCGATCGACGAACCGAGATTTCGAACCAGGCTGAACAGGGCCGTGGCGTCGGTGCGGAAGCGCACGTCGAGCGTGGCGAAGGCCACCGTCGACAGCGGCACGAACACCATGCCCATGCCGAGGCCCTGGATGACGCCGGAGCTGAGGATCAGCCAATTGTCCATCTGCGGCGTGAAGGAGGACATGGTGTAGAGCGACTGCGCGGTGAGCAGAAAGCCGATGACGACGAGGATCCGGGCGTCGATCCTGCTCATGAGCCGCCCAACGACAAGCATCGAAATCATCGTGCCGACACCGCGCGGCCCCAGGACGACGCCGATGGTGACGGTTGGATAGCCGAAGATGGTCGACAGCATCGGCGGCAGCAGCGACATCGAGGCCAGGATCAGCACGCCCATGACGAAGATGAAGGCCAGGCCGGTGACGAAATTGCGGTCGAGGAAGATCTTGGGGTCGATGAAAGGACGTTCCGCCGTCAGTGTATGGATGATGAAAACCCAGAAGCCGGTGATCGAAAGAGCAAGCTCGATCCAGATTTCGACCGAGGAAAACCAGTCGACCTCGCCGCCGCGGTCGAGCAGCAGCTGCAGTGCGCCGACGCCGAGCGAAATCATGGCGAAACCGAAGAAATCGAAGCTGCGGATCCGCCGGGCAACGACCGGCAAATAGGCTGCCATGCCGAGGAAGGCGATGATGCCGACCGGCAAATTGATGAAGAACACCCAGCGCCAGTTGAAATTCTCGGTCAGCCAACCGCCCAGCGTCGGACCCAGGATCGGCCCCAGCATGATGCCGGCGCCCCAGATGGCCATCGCCTGGCCGTGGCGTTCCCTGGGGTTGATGTCGAGCAGGAAGGTCTGCGACAGCGGCACGATGGCGGCGCCGAACACGCCCTGCATCAGCCGGAAGAACACTATGCTCTCCAGGCTCCAGGCAATACCGCACAGCATCGAGAACACGGTGAAGCCGACAACCGCCGCCAGGAACAGTTCCTTGCGGCCGAAGCGGTCGGCCAACCAGCCGGTCACCGGCGTCATGATCGCAGCGGCAACGATGTAGGAGGTCAACACCCAATTGATGTTGTCGGGCGAGGCGCCGAGGTCGCCGGTCATGGTCGGCAGCGCGACATTGGCGATCGTGGTGTCGAGCGCCTGCATGACGGTCGCCAGCATCAGCGCCACGGTGATCAAGCCGCGATGCGGCACTTCCTTGAAAGGTTCTGGTGTGGTCATGATGCGGAACTTCCGACAGGTAACAAAAACGTGTACACTAGGTTTCCGGGCGGCGAGGCCTTCTCTGGTGAAGAGACCTTCATCGCGGTGGGACGCGATCTATCGATGTGGGGGTTACATCGATCGAAGGTCTCGACACATCAGGCGCTTGCCGCCCGGAAATCCAAGGTCCGAAGACGGCGCCGAAGTGGTCCAGGTTCTGGGCAGGCCGCGATGCGGCCCGGTCCAATCCACCCCTCGTTCAACCTGCCGTCGGACCGATCCTGTCATCTCAACTTCACCTCGCCTGCGGCGGGCGTTCTGCCGGGCCGTGTTCCTGCTTTTCGAGATCACGGTCCATTCACAGTCTATTGTGCTTCGCCTGCGGTGGCGTGGCCGAAGATAGCGGGGAAGCCGCGGGCAACGCCGGTATCCACCGTAACCGAGGCGCTCATGCCGGTGCGCAGCGCCATTTTGGCGTCGGCATCGGTCAGCTCCAGGCGCACCGGAATGCGCTGCGTGACCTTGACCCAGTTGCCGGTCGCGTTTTGAGCTGGCAGCAGCGAAAACTCCGCGCCGGTGCCGGCGCCGATCGCCTTGACGGTGGCCTCGAAAGTTCTGCCCGGATAGGTGTCGACGACGACCTCGGCCTTCTGGCCAGGCTTCATGTGGGTAAGCTGGGTTTCCTTGAAATTGGCATCGATCCAGGTGTCGCCGGTCTCGACCAACGCAAACAGCGGCGTGCCGGAACCGACATACTGGCCGACCTTGAACGAGGAGGCCTGGCTGATGACGCCGTCGGCCGGCGCCTTGACCGTGGTCTGCGCCAGATCGTAGGCGGCCTTGTCGCGCGCGGCGAGTGCGGCCATCACCGTCGGATGCTTGTCGGTCTCGATATCGGGATTGCCGGCGAGAGCCGCCTTGGCGCTGATGATGCCTTGCTCGGCAACGGCCAGTTGCTGCCTGGCCTTGTCGAGATCGTTCTTGGCCTCGTCCAGCGACGATTTGGCGTTGATGCCCTTCTGGGCAAGGTCGGCGGCGCGGTCATACTGCGACTGCGCGTAGTCGACCTGGCTGGCATCAGACTTTTCCTGCGCCAGTGCCTGGCTGTAGGCGGCGCGCAGCTGTTCGATTCCGACGCGTGCGACTGCGACCGCCGCGTCGGCCTGGGTTAACGCGATCCGGTAGGGCTCGGGGTCGATGGCAAACAGCACATCGCCCTGCTTGACCTGCTGATTGTCCGAGATGCCGACCTGAACGATGCGGCCGGCGGTGTCCGAGGCGATCGACACCTTGGCCTGCTGCAAATTGGCGTTCTCGGTTTCCTGATAGCGGCCGCCGGTCACCCAGACATAACCGCCACCAATGGCCAGCGCGGCCGGCAGGGCGACCATCAGCAGCAAGCGGCCGAGGCGGCGCTTCTTGACCGGAGCCGGAGCGGGTTGAACCGGGGGAGCCACCGCGACAGGTGCTGCGGCCGGCTGTGCAGGCGCTTCGGCGGCCGGCTTTGCCGGCGTCTCGATCTTGGTTACATTCTCGTCTAGCTTGGCTGCCGCGTTCATGCTGCTGCCCCTTCCGTACTCTTCAAGGACGACGTCTCGCCGTCCGCCAGGTTTTGCACGATGGTGTCCAGCGCCCGGATAAGGACGCGGCGGTCGTCCGGCGAAACGCCGACCAGCGATTCCTCATAAACTTCGCCAGCAAGGCTTTTGACCTCGGCATAGGCCGCGTTCGCCTTGGCTGTCGGGAAGATCATACGCACGCGCCGGTCAGTTGCGTCGGAGCGCCGCTCGATCCAGCCGCCCTCCTCCATCCGGTCGACGAGGCGTGAAACGCTGATCGGCTCGATTTCGAGAAGTTCGGCGAGGCGAGCCTGGGCGACGCCCGCCTCCTTGGCAACGCGAACCAGAAGCCGCCATTGTGCCGAGGAAAGGCCAAGTCCGCTGGCGCGCGCCTCGAAACGCTTGCGCATAAGGCGCTGCACGTCGTGGATCAAAAAGCCCAATCTATCTATGCCGTCGGAAACCATGAGCGGTATATATTATAAGCGTGCTTACCATTCAAGGCGCCGCATTGCACCAGAGCCGAAAAAGAGGGATGGCAGCCATGCAGATGCGGTCATGGCACAGTCAATGACGGTTGCGGATGACCTCCCGACCGTGACGTGAATTGCCGTCGAGAACGCCGCGAGGAGAAAGGTCGTCTTGCGCGTCCTCGCCACCGGCACACCTAGGCTTTCGGCGGCATTTTCGCCGGCGGGGAAGGCATCGAGCCGGCGGTGGTTCCACAGGGCATAGGCAAGGATGGTGCCCGCACCCAGCGCGCCTGGATATTGTCCCAGCGAGCCAGGCCGAGGCCGCCCAGCAGCGGCTTTCCACGATGGTGACCTACCACAGTCGACCAGCGCCCTTCGATTTTACGACAGGCGCAATTTCGATCAAACTGGCCTCGCAAAAAGCCGGCAGCATGGAGTGGCCAAATGAGAGGAGACTCATGAACCCGACCGAGAAAGCGCTGTGGTTTGTCGAGAGCCATTTGCCGGAAGCGATCTCGCTTGAGGATGTCGCGCAAAGCAGCGGCGTCTCGCGCTTTCATGTGACGCGCGCCTTTGGCGCCGCCACCGGCCGTTCGGTGATGGGCTATATGCGCGCGCGCCGGCTGACCGAAGCGGCGCGCAAGCTGGCTTCCGGCGCGCCCGACATCCTCGCTGTCGCGCTCGATGCCGGCTACGCCTCGCACGAAGCCTTCACCCGCGCCTTCCGCGATCAGTTCGGCACGACGCCGGAACTGGTGCGCGCGCAGGGCAGCCTCAGCAATCTCGACCTGGTGGAGCCGATCCTGATGGACCAGTCCTTCCTCGCCTCACTGCCGCCGCCGCGCTTCGAGACCGGCCGTCCCTTCCTCATTGCCGGCCTCGGCGAGCGCTACAGCTGCGAAACCAGCGCGGCCATTCCGATGCAGTGGCAGCGCTTCGGTCCCTTTATCGGCAACATCCCGGGCGAGACCGGCGACGTCGCCTATGGCGTCTGCGTCAATGGCGACGATGCCGGCAATTTCGACTATATCGCCGGGGTCGAAGTTTCGGATTTCTCGGACCTGCCGAAGGAGCTTTCGCGTGTGCGGGTGCCGGCGCAGAAATACGCCGTGTTCACCCATGCCGAGGACATCTCCACCATCCGCCGCACCGTCAACACGATCTGGAACAAATGGCTGCCGGCCTCGGGGCACGATATAGCCGACGGCCCCGAATTCGAGCGCTACGGCCCGGAGTTCGATCCGCGCAGCGGCAATGGCGGGCTGGAGATATGGGTCCCGGTGGCCTGAACGCCGCTACAGCTCCAGGTTCCAGTTCTGGCCGGCCAAATCCTTGCCGAAGGCGTGATGGCGCTCTTCGTCCACCAGCCTGAAGCCGGCACTCTCGTAGATGTGGCGGGCGGCGGTCAGGATGTCGTTGGTCCATAGGGTCAGCGTCTTGTAGCCCTTGGCACGAGCAAAGCCGATGCACTCCTGAACCAGCCGCTTGCCGATGCCGAGGCCGCGCGCCGATGGTTCGACATAGAGCAGGCGCAGCTTCGCCACCGCGTCGGATTTGCGCACGACGAAGACCGAGCCGACCACCTCCCCTTGCCGTTCGGCAATCCAGCTGCGTTCCCATTCTGGATCGAAGGATTTTACGAAGGCGCCGAGGATTTCGGCGACCAGCGCCTCGTAGGTTTCGTCCCAGCCATAGTCCTGTGCGTAGATCTGTCCTTGGCGGCGCACCACCCAGCCGATGTCGCCGACCTGCAAGGGGCGCAGCATATACGGCACTTTGGACTCCGGGCTGTCGCCCAGGAGTTGCTGCACCGTCTGCATGGCCTTGACCAGCCGGTCCTGTTCGGCAGCAGGAAGCCGCTCCAGCAAGGCCGCGACCTGGTCGTGCGAAGCCCGGTTCAGCGGCGCGAAGGCCTGCCGCCCCACCGGCGTCAGCGTGATCGACGACTGCCGCGCATCCGACGCCAGCGGCGCGCGCGCAATCAGCTGCAGGTGCTCGAACTTCTTCAGGAGCCGGCTGACATAACCGGCGTCGAGGCCGAGATCGCGGATGAGATCGCTGGCGGTCAGGCCATCGCGATGCGCCAGTTCGTAGAGCACCCGCGCCTCGGTCAGCGAGAAGGCGCTTTTCAGCAGGCCTTCGTCGAGCAGACCTATCTGGCGGGTGTAGAAGCGGTTGAAAGCCCGCACCGCGTCGATGCGTTCCTTGCCGGGTTGATGATGGATCGTCATGGGAAGCCTCCTGCCCATCAACGATCGGTCATTTATTTGACTTAGTCAAGTATCGAGGAGATGCTCCCCCGGTCGTGTCTCAGGCGATGGCGCGGCGGCGCCGTGCGATCAGGACGAACAGGCCGAGCAGCACAACGCTGGCCGCAGCACTGGCGGCGGCAAATTCCGGCACCGGCCGAAAATCCTTGCCGTCGATCAGCAGCGATGCCGCGACCGGGCCGATCGCCAGACCGAAAAGCTGGGCCGCCGGCACCAGAAGCACGGCCGTGCGCGTCTCGTCGGCGGTGATCGCCAGCCGGATCTGATAGGGCACGATGAACAGAAGGATGAAGCCCATGATCAAGGCCGCGACCCAGAAAACCGTCAGGCCGGGGCTGCCGGCGAGCATCACGGAACTGGCGACGGCGACCACGCCGATCGCCACTATGGCGAAGCGGTAATCGATGCGCGCCTCGAAGACGGTAGCCGTCATTGCGCCCAGCACCTGCAATGCGAGGTTGGCCGAGACGATCAGGCCGACGGTGCGGCCATCGATGCCGTATTGTGCGCCAAGTGGCTCGAGAAACGCCCAGACCGAGCCGAAGAACATGAAGTAGCAGAAGACGCTCAGCAAAGCGGCAAGCGAAGGAACGGTCAGCACATTGCTGAACTGTTCCTCCTTGGGCAGGTCGGCATAGCTATCCGGGACGATGAAGGCGACGGCCACCGAGGCGATGCAGACGACGGCAAGAACGATGAAGCCGCCCGCCGATCCGGCGGCCGGGATGACGTAAAGCGCCAGCAGCAGGGCAAGGGCGCATTGCGCCAGGGTCTGAAGGGTGACGAAGAAGCCGCCGATGCGCTCGGCCCGGCGTGAACGGGCGATCAGTTCCGTGGCGACCGCCACCAGCCCACCCTCGGCGAGGCCTGCCACCGCGCGGGCGGCAATCAGCGAGGTCGAGGTCAGCGCATAGGCGGTCGCCCCGTTCGCCAGCGCCAGCAAGAGCAGAAGGACGGCACTTTTCAAGCGCATATTGTGGGCGGACAGCATCATGGCGATGGCCGCCGATCCGATGCCGATGGCGATCATCTCCGCCGTGGCGACCAGCGCGAGTTCGTCACCGCTGACATGCCCTTCGGTGTAGAGCGCGCCGAGAAGCACCGGCTGCAGCCCGAGAATGAGCAGCCCGACCGAGCCGATCCACAATGCCGAGGCGAGTTGCGCCCCAGTGGGGTTGCCGACCAGCCAGTCGCCGTTCCCGGCATCCGCGTTACCAGCAGAAGTCACGGTCGCCTCCCAACGTCCTTGCCTGACGGCAAAAAAACTGACAGTCTGTCAGCATTTAGAAACTGATACTCGATCATATTCGTTTGTCAATCAGTAGCGGGACTTGGCACCAACAAGGCTGGGGATGGTCTTGGCGATCGAATGGTCTGGGCGATCGAGAGGATGGCGGCATGAACGAAGCAGTGCAGATGACGACCGAACCGAGGCGCAGGCCCAAACAGGAGCGCAGCCGCGAGCGCATCGACGCCATCCTGTCGACGACCATGCGGCTGATCGGCGAGAAAGGCATCGACGCCGTCACCATGAAGGAAGTCGGCGCACAGGCCGGCGGGCCGATCGCCACCGTCTATCATTACTTCCCCAACAAGTCGGCGATCCTGGCGATGCTCTACGAGCGATTCTCCGAAGTGAGCCGCGCCCGGCTTGCCGCGATCGTTGCCGACGTCGGCGGGCTGAGCGACGTTATCGCTGCGGCCGACCGGCTGCTCGACGACTACTATGAGCGCGTCGCCGGCGACCCCGCCATTCAGGACCTGCAAAACGCCATCCAGGCTGACAAGGCGCTGAAGAATCTCGACATCGCCGAAACCCGGCGCCAGGCGACGATGTTCTGCGACCATGTCGGCCCCTTTCTCGCGCCAGAGCGACGCAATGAGTTCGGCCGTATGGTTTTCCTGATCTTCCAGCTGGCCGGCGGCGTCGTGCGCATGGCGCTGACCCAGAACCAGGAGGAAAGCCGCCACACCATCGACGACTACCGGTCGATCATCCATACGCAGTTGGGACTGTTTCTCTAGCGCCCGATTCGACCCCGTCCGGTCTGGTGGATGAGGTTTTCGAAGCCGTCGGCCAGGTTGGCGGTGCCGGCGGCAACGATCTTCGACAGGTTCCTGGCGCGACCCGGGGTCTTGTTGGCATCGAGCAGCACGGCCCTGCCCTCATGCACGACAAAGTCGAATTTGCCATAGTCGAAGCCCAGCTTCCGACGCAAGGCGCGCAATTCGTCGGGAACCGCAACCGGCTCCCGGCGGATGGTGTCGTCGCCCTTGACCAGGCGCTGCGGCGAGACATAGCGGGTGCAGCGCTCCCGATCGCCGCAGAATATCCAGAACCGCGCCGCAAACCCGTCGGGCTCGATTTCGGGAATGAATTTTTCCACGATCAGGTCGGCACGCCTGAAAATCTCCGGCGCCACATCGGCCAGCGAGGCATGCACCTGATAACGGTCGAAGGTCTGAGCGCCCGGGAAAGGCACTGCCTTGCCGGCGCGAACGGATTTTCGGTTGAGCTGCTCCTCGGGCGTCCCCCAATGATTGAGGTTGCTCTTGACGATGACCTGGCCGCTCCAGTTGGCACCCTCCTCGAGGATCGCACCGCTGATGCGGCGCTTGGAAATGTCGGTTGCACCAAGATTGAGACAAATCGGAAATCCGCGCGCGTAGTCGACATAGTCCGATGGCGTCACTGTCGCGTCGACATGCAGGACGGCAATATCGGCGTTATGACTTGCCGAGGGTCCACGCATGATCTGCACGGAGTGACCGCGCCGTTTCAGCTCCGCCAGGACGTCGAACAGCATGTAGGGGCTGTCCTGGCGCAGCAGGAGGCCCCGCCGGCTCTGGAAGCGGTCAAATTCATGCGTTATGACGGCAATGCGGGCCATGGCCTTTCCTGCATGAGGTAACTCGCAAGGCAACCAACAGCCTGGAAGGAAATATGTCCAGCCTTTCCCCAAACCGTTCCGCATGACTGAGCATTGGGACGCAATTCGCCGTCATTGGCGGCTTCTCGGGTCGCCGCTGTGTCCGCCCCCGGAAGCTGTCGCCGCCTATGAGCGCGAACTTAGCCTGCAATCAGTCGATGTGGTGCTGCTCGGGGTCACGCCGGAGCTTGCCGGCCTCGGAAGGACCATGCTCGCGATCGACGAGTCCACTGCCATGATATCGGGCATCTGGCCGGGCGATACCGCCTCACGCAAGGCGGTGATCGGCAACTGGCTGGAGTTGCCGCTGGGCGACGAAAGCGCCGGGGCGGTGATCGGCGACGGCTGTCTGTCGGCGCTGGACTCCTCGGTTGCACGGCAGGCGCTGCTTGCCGAGATCGCGCGTGTGCTGAAGTCCGATGGGCGGGCTGCATTGCGCGCCTATGCAAGCCCTCAGGTGCCGGACGATCTGCAGGAGGTCCGGGCGCTGACGCTGTCCGGTGGTGTCGCGACCTTCCACGAACTCAAATGGCGCATTGCCATGGCTTGTGCCGGCGGCGATCCCGACCGCGCCATTCCGGTGCGGGCGATCCTCGACGCCTTCGATGCGCTGTTTGCCGACCGGGAGGCCCTTGCCGCGACGACCGGATGGGAGATGCCGGTCATCGGCACCATCGATGTCTATGCGAATTCGCAGACTGTCTACAGTTTCGCCCCGGCGGCGACGCTGGTCGAAGAGGCGAGCCGGTTTTTTGACAGTGTCCGCCTCGCGCCGACAGGGGGTTATGGGCTGGCGGAACGATGCCCGCTTCTGGTGCTTAAATCGCCGCGGCGCCGGTAGGGTCTGCCGTCGGATCGCGGCACGGCTCCAATTGGCACAATTGTGCTCACCGTTCGCCTTGACTCTCGAAAGCCACGCGCTTATTTCAGCGCACGTTAGCACTCTCCCCAGGTGAGTGCTAACGCACATCCGGCACCGCCGGATCGAGGAACAGCTCTCACCGTTCTCATTCGAGGAAGAAAAAATGGCAAAGTCGAAGTTCCGCCCGCTTCATGACCGCGTGGTCGTACGCCGGGTCGAATCCGAATCCAAGACCGCCGGCGGGATCATCATCCCGGATACGGCAAAGGAAAAGCCGCAGGAAGGCGAGATCATCGCCGTCGGCTCCGGCGCTCGCGACGAAGCCGGCAAGCTGGTCCCGCTGGACGTCAAGGCCGGCGACCGCATCCTGTTCGGCAAGTGGTCGGGCACCGAAGTCAAGCTCAATGGCGAAGACCTTCTGATCATGAAGGAATCCGACATTATGGGCATCATCGGCTGATCATCGGCCTCACCGTCAACTAATTTCGGGCTTGATCGCAAGCCCCCTGCCAGGAGCTAAAAAATGGCTGCTAAAGACGTAAAATTCTCCCGCGACGCCCGCGAGCGCATGCTGCGCGGCGTCAACATCCTCGCCGACGCAGTGAAGGTCACGCTCGGCCCCAAAGGCCGCAACGTCGTCATCGACAAGTCGTTCGGCGCACCGCGCATCACCAAGGACGGCGTCACCGTCGCCAAGGAAATCGAGCTTGAAGACAAGTTCGAAAACATGGGCGCGCAGATGGTCCGCGAAGTTGCTTCGAAGACCAACGACATCGCCGGCGACGGCACCACGACCGCGACCGTTCTGGCGCAGTCGATCGTCCAGGAAGGCCACAAGGCCGTTGCCGCCGGCATGAACCCGATGGATCTGAAGCGCGGCATCGATCTGGCCGTCACCGAAGTCGTCGCGGCTCTCGGCAAGGCTGCCAAGAAGATCAAGACCTCCGAGGAAGTTGCCCAGGTCGGCACGATCTCGGCCAATGGCGACGAGTCGGTCGGCGCCATGATCGCCGAAGCGATGCAGAAGGTCGGCAATGAAGGCGTCATCACGGTTGAGGAAGCCAAGACCGCCGAGACCGAGCTGGAAGTCGTCGAAGGCATGCAGTTCGACCGGGGCTATCTCTCGCCCTACTTCGTCACCAACGCCGACAAGATGGTTGCCGAGCTCGAGGACGTCTACATCCTCCTGCACGAGAAGAAGCTGTCCAACCTCCAGGCCATGCTGCCGGTTCTCGAAGCCGTCGTGCAGACCTCCAAGCCGCTTCTTATCATCTCGGAAGACGTCGAAGGCGAGGCTCTGGCCACGCTGGTCGTCAACAAGCTGCGCGGCGGCCTGAAGATCGCCGCCGTCAAGGCGCCGGGCTTCGGTGATCGCCGCAAGGCCATGCTGGAAGACATCGCCATCCTCACCGGTGGCCAGGTCATCTCGGAAGACCTCGGCATCAAGCTCGAGAATGTCGGCCTCAACATGCTCGGCCGCGCCAAGAAGGTGTCGATCTCCAAGGAGAACACCACCATCGTCGACGGCGCCGGCAAGAAGGCCGAGATCCAGGGCCGCGTTGCCCAGATCAAGCAGCAGATCGAAGAGACCACGTCGGACTACGACAAGGAGAAGCTGCAGGAACGTCTGGCGAAGCTCGCCGGCGGCGTTGCGGTGATCCGTGTCGGCGGCGCGACGGAAGTCGAAGTCAAGGAAAAGAAGGACCGCGTCGATGACGCCCTCAACGCGACCCGCGCGGCCGTGGAAGAAGGCATCGTTGCAGGCGGCGGCGTCGCACTGCTGCGCGCTTCGGCCAACATCAAGGTCACCGGCGTCAATGCCGACCAGGCTGCCGGAATCAACATCGTTCGCCGTGCACTGCAGGCTCCGGCCCGTCAGATCGCTTCGAACGCAGGTGCTGAAGCTTCGATCGTTGCCGGCAAGATCCTCGACAACAAGGGCGCGACCTACGGCTACAACGCCCAGACCGGCGAGTATGGCGACATGATCGCCATGGGCATCGTCGACCCGGTCAAGGTCGTTCGCACCGCTCTCCAGGACGCGGCTTCGGTCGCCGGCCTGCTCGTCACCACCGAAGCCATGATCGCGGAGGCTCCCAAGAAGGAGTCGGCTGGCGGCGGCATGCCTGGCGGCATGGGCGGCGGCGGCATGGGCGGCATGGGCGGCATGGATTTCTAATCCAAGCTATCTGGCTTATGCATACGGAAAGGGCGCCGAGAGGCGCCCTTTTTTGTTTTGGAAAGCGGATGGTTAGGCGGCGCTGTCCGCCTGCCGCGCAACCTTGCCTGCAAGCACCGCCTGCTCGACAAGTGCCGCCACCTCGTCGGCCACCACCAGCACCGGTGCACGGTCGCGGGTGGCCCGCGCAATCACCATAAGCCCTTCCAGCGACGATTCGATCAGCAGCGCCAAAGCGTGCGCGCGGCGTTCGGGCACCCCTGCCCTGACGAAGGCCTGTCGCAGCAAGCCGATCCATTGCTCGAAAGCCGATCGGCAGAGTTCCGCCAGTTCCGGCACATCGGTGGGTGAATCCAGCACCACCGGCGCGATGGGGCAACCCAGCGAAAAATCATTGTCCTCCAGCATGCGCCCGACCGACTGGTAGATGTGATGGACGGCCACTGCAGGATCGCTTTCGGCTGCCAGTGCTTCGCCCAGCCTTTTCGTGACGTCGGCAACGCTGTTGCGCGTCACCTCGATGACCAGTTGGTCCTTGCCGCCCGGGAAATGAAAATAGAGCGAGCCGCGCGGCGCCCCGCTGGCGCCCAGAATGTCGTTGAGCGAGGTGCCGTGATAGCCGCGCTGCCTGAGCAACAGGCCTGTGGTCTCGAGTATGCGGGTGCGGGTGTCGTTGGCCATGTCAACCTCTGTCAGCAGTGACGCATTATAGGCCTCGCCAAGAATATGACAATCGGTCTATATAATATGTGGATCAGTCTATATACTATTAAGGAGAGTGACATGCGCAGCTACCGGCTCGAAGGGTTTGGTGGAACCGAATCCCTGGCGATGCGCGACGAGGCGCGGACGGAACCGAAACCGCATGAGATCGTGGTGCGAGTCCGCGCCGCCTCCCTCAATCGGCGCGACACGATGATCCTTGGCGGCACCTATCCGTTGCCGGCGCGGCAAGGCATCGTGCCGCTGAGCGACGGCGCCGGTGACGTCGTCGCAATCGGCGATGCCGTCACCCGTTTTGCCGTCGGCGACCGCGTCACCGGCAGCTACTTCGCCCGCTGGATCGATGGCCGCATCAATGCCGGTCTGATCGACCAGCTCGGCTGTACGCTGGACGGCATGCTGACTGAGTTTGCCGTGCTCGACGAACAATGGGCGGCGCGACTGCCCGATCATCTGAGCTGGCACGAAGCGGCGACGCTGACCTGCGCCGGCGTGACGGCCTGGAACGCGGTGACCGGGACCCGGATTCCGAAGCCTGGTCAATGGGTTCTCACCATCGGTTCGGGTGGCGTTTCGCTGTTTGCTCTGCAGTTCGCCAAGTTGCTCGGCTGCCGGGTTGTCGCCATCACATCGCGCGCGGAGAAGGCCGACAGGCTGCGGGCGCTGGGCGCCGACCTCGTTGTCTCCAGCACCGACATACCGGAATGGGGCGGCTGGGCGCGCGAGCAGACAGGCGGCATCGACCTCGTCGTCGAAACCGGCGGCCCGGCCACCTTCGCGCAGTCGCTGATTGCCAGCACGCTTTATGGACACATCGTGCTGCTGACGCTGCAGGACGCCAGTGGCAGATCGATCGAGATGCCGGCAGCGCTTTATCAGCGCAGCCTCGCCACCATCAGCCGCCTGTTCGTCGGCAGCCGCAGCAATCTCGAGGCCATGCTGCGCGCCGTGTCGCAGCATCGCCTCAAGCCCGTTATCGACAGGGTCTTCCCCTTTGCCGAAGCCCCCGAAGCGTACCGCCACTTCTGGCAGGGCGACGTGTTCGGGAAGGTTGTCATCGACTGCGCCTGACCCAATTGCCCGCTTTTCAACCCCGAACCAGGAGAACGACCATGACCATCCGTGAAGCTTCCGCAGAATGGCAAGGCACGCTGAAGGAAGGCGGCGGCCGTCTGCGGCTTGGCAGCGGCGTCTTCGAAGGCGCCTATTCCTTTCCGTCGCGGTTCGAGAACGGTCCGGGCACCAATCCCGAAGAGCTGATCGGGGCAGCACATGCCGGCTGCTTCTCGATGGCGCTGACCTTCATCCTCGGCCAGGAAGGCCACGTCGCCCGCACCATCCGCACCGTCGCCAAGGTGCATCTCGGCGCGACCGCCGCCGGGCCGACGATCACCCGCATCGAGCTCGAAACGGAGGCGGAGGTCACGGATCTCGCCGAAGACGAGTTCGAACGCCTGGCGCAGTCGGCCAAGGCGACTTGCCTCGTCTCGCGCGCCTTGGCCGGCGTGCCTCAGATCACCCTAAAGGCCGTGCTGGTCAAAGCCGTCAAAGATCGATGAAACCGGGAGAATATGATGAAACAGGAGCTTATCATGGACGCAGTCGGGAATGATTTGTCCCGGCAGACGGCCGAGATCATGCATCGCTTCAACGATGTGTTCCAGCTGCACGATCCGTCCGCGCTTGCCGAGTTGGTGGCGAAGGATTGCGTTATCGAAAACACCGTGCCGGCGCCGAACGGCGCCCGCCATGCCGGCAAAGAGGCATGCATTGACCTATGGTCGGCGATCGCCACCCAGCCTGGCACGCGCTTCGACCTCGAGGAGACATTCGTCGCCGGCGAACGGGCGACGATCCGCTGGCGCTACTTCATGGCCGGCGGCAACTCCATCCGCGGCGTCAATCTGATGCGCGTCGCGGATGGGCTGATCGTCGAGGCGATGGGTTACGTCAAGGGATAGAAGCGTTGCCCGATACGGCACTCCCGTTCCCAGCCCGGAATCTCGCTCCAGTCGAGTTTCCGGGCCGGTTTTCTGGTCACTGGATGACGCGGTGCAGCTTCACCGTGGTGCTGGGACTGTTCTGGATGGTCTCGAAGATCACGCAATAGCGATCCGTGAGTTCGAGCAGTTGGTCGAGCTGGCTTTGGGGAGCGTCGGTGTCGATGTCGAACCGCAAGCGGATTTCCTTGAAGCCGACTGGAACACCCGCAGTCACGCCGAGCGTGCCGCGAAGATCGACGTCACCTTCCGCGGAAACTTCGGCGGACCTGATCGGAATTTCGAGCACGGCCGCCGCCGCGCGCATCGAGACACCGGCGCATGCGATCAGCGCCTCCAGCAGCCCCCGGCCATCGGATGGATGCCGGCAAGCGCCAGCCCGCGTCCGGTCTCGACCTTGCAGGTCACGGTGGACGCGTCGGCGACGCCTTTGGCCTTCAAGGTGAGGAACGCGGCCTTCGCATCCCTGCGATAGAGATCCTTGATCGGCTCCTGCGTGGCGCGAAATGTTGCGATTTCCATGAACAATCTCCTGTCTTGAATTGTCGTTGTCAAAAATGGCGAGCAGTGGCCGGGCCTTATTCCGGCACCGCGATGCCGGAGCCGCCGAGCTCAGCCGGAAAGTCCCTGAGCTTGGGCAGCCCGTCCTTCATCGGCAGCACGGTCTCAGCGTAGTTGACGTGAACCCCAGGCGTGAATTTCACGCCTGGTATCGTTGCCGCATAGACATCGACCAGGCCGAGCGGCGGATGAACGGTCATCAGATGACCACCGCATTTCGTGCAGAACTGGCGATCGCTCATTTCGGTCTTCTCGAACCCGGACAGGAACTCCGCGCCCCCGGTGACCTTGACGTTCTGAGGCTTCCACAGCGTGAATGCGTTCACGGGAGACGCCGACCACGATCGACAAGAACCGCAATGGCAATAGCCCATTGCCTCGGCGGCTCCGTGCACTTCGATTTCCACGGCGCCGCAAAAACACCCGCCCTTATGTACCGTCATGACTTTTGTCCCTGGTTGGTTTCGACAGCACTCAGCGCCCACTCTCGGCAGCGCTTGAGCACCGGTGCAGGTTTAGGAGTTCTGGCCGCGAACTGAATCATACGGCGTCCGCCTCGCTTGACAGCGCGTCCGGAACTCGAAAGGGATGGCTCACCGGCTAGCCGGGTGCGGGACGAAACGGAATGGCCGGGGATGCTCTGTCTGACCTGTTGAGGACGGTACGCCTTACCGGCGCGACGTTTTTTGACATTGAGGGCCACGAGCCGTGGGCCGTCTGCTCGCCGGCGCCATCGTCCATCCTGCCGAAGATCCTGCCCGGTGCGGACCATCTGATCTCCTACCATGTGGTAACGGCCGGTCGCTGCTTCGCGCGCATCGTCGGCCAGGAAGCGATCGCGCTGGAGGCCGGCGAAGTCGTCGTCTTCACCAGGAGCGACCCGCATATTATGTCCAGCAATCCGGCGTTGCGCGCCGATCCGCCGACAGCCGACGTTCTCGACATCGCAACAGCCGGCCGGATGCCGTTTTACATCAACTGCGCCGGCGACGGCGCGACCTCGGCCAGGCTGGTTTGCGGCTATCTCGCCTGTGATGCACAGCCTTTCAATCCACTGCTCGAGGCTTTGCCGCCGGTGATCAAGGCCGGAGATGCCAAAGGCGATGGCGGCTGGCTCAGCCAGTTCATCAACCTGGCTGTCACGGAGGTGGCGCAAAAGCGCGCAGGCAGTGAAACGGTGCTCACCAAACTGAGCGAACTGATGTTTGTCGACGTGTTGCGCCGTTACTTGGAATCGCTGCCGCCACAAACCACGGGATGGCTGGCTGGCCTGCGCGATCCGCACCTGGCGAGGGCACTGGCGCTGATCCACGACCGGCCGGCGCATAACTGGACGGTGGAGGCGCTGGCGAAGGACTCCGCGCTGTCGCGCAGCGTGCTCGCCGAACGCTTCACCAGGCTGGTCGGCATGCCGCCAATGCATTATCTCGCCAAATGGCGCATGCAGATCGCCTCGGAGCTGCTCAGCGCCGCCTCCAGCAACATGGCCAGCATCGCCGCTGAAATCGGCTACGAATCCGAGGCAGCGTTCAGCCGCGCCTTCAAGAAGATGATCGGCCTTCCTCCCTCGGCCTGGCGTCTAGGCATCCGGACCGGATCCGGAACCGACGAAGAGTAGGCCGATGCCTGCTAGATCCTGTTCTATCGATCAGCCAGCGCCAGCTTGGCGCCGAGCATGACAAAGGCGCCGGCGAAGGTGCGGCGCATCCAGGTCAGCACCATCGGCCGCGACACGACATGGCTGCGGATCGAGGCGGCAAAGATGCCGTAAGCGACGAAGACGACGAAGGTCAGCAGCATGAAGACGCTCGATAGCTCCAGCATCTTGGCAAATGCGTTCGGTTCGGTGGTGCTGACGAATTGCGGCAGGAAGGCAAAGAAGAAGATCGACAGCTTCGGGTTCAGGATGTTGATCAGGATACCGGAGGTGATGACCTTGGCTGCCGAGCGGGGTGCCGCGTTTTCATCGACGCTCAGGCCGCCCTTCTCCTTCAGCGTGTTCCAGGCCATGTAGAGGAGATAGGCGACGCCGAGATATTTCAGCGTCTCGAAGGCGACAGCACTTGTGTGCAGCAGCGCCGCCAGGCCGGTGATGGCGGCGGCCATATGCGGGATGATGCCAAGCGTGCAGCCGAATGCAGCAGTGATCGAGGCGCGCGCGCCTCGCGAAAGCCCGGCGCTCAGCGTGTAGAGAACGCCGGTGCCGGGCGAAGCCACGACGATCAGCGACGTCAACAGGAATTCGATGCTCATGGTTCCTCCAACGCCCTGCCCGTAGTGGAAGCTATCGGGGGATGTGGGATGAGGCAAGGTGGGCGTCGGCTAGATCGTTGGCATCCCGTGCGCCTTGCGCGCCATCAGGCAATCGTCGCCGCCAGGCATGCAGGCGTGGCAGACGTCCGGGCGGATCTCGTAGATGCCGCAGGCCGTGTGCTTGCCGATCTCGCCCGTAAGCGCCGAACAGCGCACGCCCTCGCAGCGCATGCCGGACAGGTCGGCGGACACGAACTTTTCCGGAATCCGGTCAAGTTGCGCATCGTCCTCGGTCGAGAAGCGCGGCCATTCGGCCGAGTAGGAGCAGCAGGCGCCGCAGCTCTGGCAATCGAAAACCGGCTGGTCGTCCTGTTTTGACGACCGGATATCCCTGGCGGCCAACGCGACCAGCCCAGGTGCTGCGAGATTGCGATCGGCTTGGTGCGGCAAGGCGCTATTTCTTCTTGCCTGCCTTGCCCTTGGGCGTGGCGGCTGGCGCCTCGAACAGATCGGTTGCCGACGGTTCGGCGGCCTTCGGCGCGGCAGCGGGCTTGGCCTGCTTTGCAGTGGCAGCAGCCGGCGCTGCCGGCTGGTCCTTGGTGGAAAACTTTATGGCCATGTCAGTCCTCGTCGGAAAAGCGGGATGATGGTGCGCGCGGATTGCGCAAGCGGCCGATCAGCGCCGAGACCGCTGTGATGTTCATTTCCTCGGGCGACCAGTTCCTCGCCTCGGCAATGTGGTGCGCCGCCAGTTCGCGATGCGTGCTGCCGCTATAGGCGGCATCCTGGTAGGTCACGCGCTCCTGGGTCTTTTTGTCCTCGCGGACATATTCGACCAGATAGTTCGGGGCTTCGGCACGGCCGCGCACGCCGACGCGCACCTGGGCATCGCCATGCGCGCGCTTGCAGCGCTCGAGCTTTTCCAGCACACGGCGGACATATTCGACCGGCTTGTCCAGGCCCGGGACCATGGACGCTATGGTCGCATCGGCATCGATCGGCGTCGGCGGTACGCGCTTGGTGGCCATCAGCGTTTGCCTGCCCGCTTCGGCAGCGCCGCAAGGGCTGCGGCCGCTGCCATGTCGTCGGCTTCCTTTTCCTTGCGCAGTTCGCGCAAGCGCGCGGTCTTGGCTTCGCGCGCCTCGCTGACGGCATCACGCTCGGACAGGATGCGGTTGAGTGACATCGACTGGGTTTGCGTCTTGCTGAACAGCGAGCCGGCCTGGTCGGCGGTCTTGGATTGAGTGGTCAAAACTTTCTCCTGTCGGGAGCCTGGTGCCGATAGAGCGAGAGCGGCCTTCGATTACGACCAAAGCAATACGGCAGCGGGGCAGTATGGGCGGTTCAGATTGCTGGAGCGTCCCTTAGCACGTTCCGGCCGGCGTGCGGCGCACTTTTAGCGGCATGACGCACAAAATGAAAAAGGCCAGGCACCGCCTGACCTTCCATGAAAGCGCCGCGCATCCAGTTGGATGCGCAAGGCGCTCCTTTCAGCCTTTCATCGGTGCCAGTACATCCGTGGTCACCGGAAGGCCGAATTCCTTATCAGGCCGCCTTCAACTGGTCGGCGGACATCTTGCCCGACTTGTTGTCGCGGGTCATCTCGTAGCCGAGCTTCTGACCCTCGACGATGTCACGCATGCCGGCGCGCTCTACGGCCGAGATGTGGACGAAAACGTCGGCGGAGCCGTCGTCAGGCTGAATAAAACCAAAACCTTTGGTGGCGTTGAACCATTTCACTGTGCCGGTGGCCATGAAGAACCCTTTCCCTGGCAAATATTCGTTCACCATCGTGCGACTGCACAACAGCGTTTTGTCTCGATTTTTGATGGGGAAGTTCGTCAAAGGCGCGCATCATGCGCGGATAACAAAAGTCGGTCAAACAAATATCGACATATTTCTTATAGACTTCTCTTAGCGCCGAGTCAATTTCTGGTTTGGCCAAAGCCCAAATTCAACCTGAGGATGCCTGAGGCATAAGCCTCACTGACGAGGTGGCGGAGCGCAAGGCGTTCCCAAAAAATATTCCACGCCCCGGAACCAATCGCAAGCCGGCGCATTTCCGTGGTGTCAGCAATTCAGAGAGCAATCTCAGTAATGCTGGCAAAAGGACGCCTCCCGCACATTAAACGGTGCGAGAGGCGTTCTTGTATGTGCCGTTTTCTGACACAATTCCCAAGGGAAAACCGTTTCACACTTTTCCTTAAACTTACGCTCGCCTACAGGATCGCGCTGATCAGCGGCAGGATCTCGTAGCGGAAACCGCGGCCGGAGCTCGACACCGGATCGCCGTCGGTGACCGCTCTTGCCTCGGCTTCGCTGCCGACACGCAGGATCAGCAGACCCCAAGGGCCGGCCGGGTCGGCGACCGGCCCGGCGAGGATCATGGTGCCCTCGGCAAGCTTGCCGCGCAGATAGTCGGCATGCCGGCCCATCAACTCCCTCTCCTCCTCCGTCAGGGTGAAGGCGAAGTCCGGCCGAGGCGGGATCAGCCGGCAGTGGAAGATTGTTGGCGCGGTAGTCTCACGCGGTCCATCATTGCTGGCCATCGGTCACTCACCGTGATGTCATTAGTGGTCCTATTCGTCCGGGCCGGGTTCCGGCCAAGTCTCCTTCGCTGCTTCCGCATACCAGTGCCGCATCGCCGGCGTTGCCAACACGGCGTCGACGTAGGCGCGCGTGTCGGGCGCGAGCTTGCCGCCATAGGTGTCGAAGCGGGTGACGACAGGTGCATACATGGCATCGGCCGCGGTGAAATGACCGAACAGGAAGGGGCCGCCTTTGCCGTATTGTTCCCGGCACTGGCGCCAGATCGTTTCGATGCGCGCGCGCTGCATTTCGCCTTCGGCGTCGAGCGGCTTGTGGCCCTTCGGCCGGCGCAAATTCATCGGCCAGCCATAGCGCACCTCGCGAAAGCCGGAATGCATCTCGGTCGCTACCGAGCGGGCCAGCGCTCGGGCGCCGATATCCTGAGGCCAAAGCTTTTTCTCCGGAAACAGGTCGGCGAGATATTCAAGGATGGCAAGGGTTTCCCAGACAATCCTGCCATTGTGATTCAACACTGGCACAAGGCCGGTGGGCGAGACTTTCGCCAGAGCGGCAAAGGTTTCGGGCGTGCGCAGGCGCACGAAACCTTCCTCGAAAGGGATATCCAGATGCTTCATCGCCACCCATGGCCTCAGCGACCAGGACGAAAAGCACTTGTTGGCGATGATGAGCGTAAATTCAGCCAAGGCGGTCTCCCCAAAATTTCGTCACACTAGTCACACGATACGACGCGGCAAAGCGTTTCGGCGACCATATAAGCGACCAGATGCGACGATGATCGCCGCCCAGGGAACCTAAGCCAAGCCGGCCCGTTTGCCTCCTGCGAGTGAATCCCCGGAAAGCCCAGGAGATGTAAAGATGGTGAACAAGGATCAGGTTGCCGGCGTGGCCAAGCAGGTCAAGGGCTCGGTCAAGGAGGCCGGCGGCAAGGCGACCGGCAACAGGCAGACCCAGGCCGAAGGCACGGCCGACAAGACCGCCGGCAAGGTGCAGAAGGTCTATGGCGACGTGAAGGACAAGATCAAAAAGGCGCTCTGATTCGATCTTGGAGGCAATGAGGAAGGCGGCTCAAGGCCGCCTTTTTCTTGTCAGAGGCTGAGGCTTTTGCTGAAGGCGCTGGTGAACTTGACCTCGCCGTGGTCGCCGGCCGCCTCGCCCAGCACCACGTCCATGCTGTCCCCGGTTACCCTCACCAGCGCGAAGCCACCCAAATAGGCAGCCTTCGGCTTGAACAGGTCGAGGCCATCGCTTTTGTAGATCATCGGCACTTCGTGCTGATGGCCATGGAAGATGGCGATGACATTGTAGCCCTTCAGCGCCGCCAGCATCGCCTGGCGGTCGGCCTCGCTCCACCAGTGCGGCGCGCCTGCGCCGTCATCGTCATAGGTGCGCTTGGCCGGGTCCCAGCGCTCGACCGAGAAAGTGTCCCAGCCATAGTGCTGGAACAGGATGACGGGACGGCCATCCGCCGCGTAGGTCGCCAGATCCTGCTTCAGCCACGGCAGGCTGCTCACCGCGCCGTGGCCGGTGTCGCCGGCAAACCGGTGGGTCTGGACGAGATGCAGGCCGCCCCAGTCCCAGGAATAGCAGTCGGTGTCGACATCGTATTCGGTGGCCGGCACCGGGGGCTTGAAGAACACGCCGGGGCGGTGGTTGACCTCGACATAGTCGCGCAGTTCACGCCGATACCAGTCGACATGGGGCGGCGAGCCGTTCTGGTCGAGATCGTGGTTGCCGAGGCCGACATAGACCGGCATGTGCACGCGGTCCGGGCCGACGCCTTGTTGATAGCGCTGGCTGAACTGCAACAGTTGCGTGCCTTCGCTGGGCTCGGTGATCTGGCCGCCGCCATCGTCGGTGATGTCGCCGCCGACAACGAGGCCGAGCGGCGCATCGATGCGGCTGCCGGCCGAACGCAGGCGGGTTGCAACGCCATCGATCTCGACTGGCCATTGCCGGCCGGCCAAGCCATTGAGGACAGCGACATTGCGCAACAGCGCGGCATCGGTCTTGCCTTCCTCCAGGCAGTTGGGGCTGAGGCCGCTCGACATGCGGCAGGCATGGACATCGGCGATGAACAGAAAGGTGGCGTCGATGGGCTGGATGCGCTTGCCGGTCTGGCCAAGCGCGGCGCGCGGCAGCATGCCAGCCATGGCAAGGCCGGCTGCCTGTGCGAGGAAATTGCGACGGGAGAGGACGAGCTTGCGATTCATGACCTGAAATTCAGCACAGCCGGCGCCCCACCGTCCAGTTGCCAGGAATGACAGGTCGACACGGCACTGAGGCTCTGGCATTTCTTGGGTCATGCTGGCGCGCAGCAAATACAAGCAGAGGGGAGGATTTCATGAGAGCCGTTTCGATAGGCGTGGTGCTGGCTGGGTTGCTGCCGGGGGCTGCGGTGCATGCCGCCGATTGTGTCGACGCAAAATCGGCCAAGGCCGGCTTCGTTCTGGAAATGCCAGGCGTCCGCAGCGAGTTTCGGCCGGTGGCCGGCGGCATGGTGTCCGTCGCCAACACCTACGAATCGCAATCACCGCAGACACAGTTCCTGTTTGCAGGCCTGGTCGAAGTGTTTCGCGACAGCGATACCGGACGGGTGGCGACGATCCCGTTTTCCGATCTGCGAAAACTGTTTCCGCTGAAGACGGGAGCCAAGAGCACGATCGAATTCGTCGAGTTGTCGCCGAACAAGCAGCCGAAGAGCACCAAGACACTGAGCCTGGTCGTCAAGGGCAAGGAGACGTTCAGCGTCGGCGGCTGCAAATACAACGTGCTGGCGGTCACGGAGACCTTCAAGAACGGCGCCGGCGAAACGCTGGACACATTCACCGCGCTTTATGCTCCCGATCTGCAAGCGTCTCTCGCCCGGCGTTACGACGAAGGGACCAGCGCGGAATCGGTGAACGGTTACGAGACGATCAAGCCGCTTTCCAACTAGAACAGCGCAGTTCCGGCCTCAAGGTTTTCCCGGCCGCAGCAGGATCCTGCGACGCCGCTTCGCTCTGCTCGGGAATGGCGGCGTTGAGCTGCCCTGAAGTTCGGCCAGGCAATCGCGCAGCACGCTGGCATCCTGTGCCGCCTTGGCCATCGACATGGCGCCGGAATAGGCGGCGATGGCGAGTGCCGCAAAGCGCTCGGGGTCGGTGCCCTGCTCCCTCCCCGACTGCTGGTCGGCTCGCACCTTGTCGGCAACCGCCTGACGCCATCCGGCAAAGATAACGTCCAGAGCGGCGCGGAAATCCGGGTCAGCGAGCGACAGTTCATGCGCCAGATTGTTGAGCGGACAGCCGCGCACGAAGCCTTGCTGCTCAAGCTCGGTCGCCACCGCCTCGAACACCGCGCGCACGCCTTCGCGCGCCGAGCCTGCCGCCCGTACAGGGTTGATCCAGGTTTCATCGAGGGCCGCTGCCACGCGCTCCTCGATCACCGCCAGAGCGAGCGCCTTCTTCGTCGGGAAATGATGATGCAGCGCGCCGCCGCTGACGCCTGCGGTCGTCATCAACTCGCCAAGAGCGGATGCATGATAGCCACGCGCCTGGAACGACGCTTCGGCGATATCGAGCACCTTGTTGCGCAGCCCTTCGGGATCGTTGGTGCGTTTTCGCGGCGGCCCTTTCGGAGCCCGAGCAATCTCTGCTGACATTTGCCAACGATAGCAGATTGACAAAACAGGACAACCGGTCTGTTTTATAAACCGGATGATCATCCTGTTTTTTGGAGACGACACAATGACCGTACCCCTGAATGCGCCTGCGACGGCAAGCCTGCTCGCTTCGCCTGTCGTCGAGTTGCGGCAGTACACGCTGAAGCCGGGCCGGCGCGAGACGCTGATCGACATCTTCGACAGTCGGTTCATCGAAGGCCAGGAACACGCCGGCATGACCATCATCGGACAGTTCCGCGACCTCGACCGCCCCGACATGTTCGTCTGGCTGCGCGGCTTCGATGGCATGGAAGCGCGGAAGCAGGCGCTCACCGCCTTCTATGACGGGCCGGTGTGGACGGCGCACCGCGACGCCGCCAATGCGACGATGATCGATTCCGACGATGTGCTGCTCTTGAAGCCGGCATGGCCAGGCGCCGGCTTCGATCTGTCAGGCGCGCAGCGAGGCGCCATGCCGGCGGATGGAAAGCCAAGCGCAGACAATGGCTTGACCGGTGTTGTTGTCATCCAGATTCATCATCTGCGGTCTGGCGCCGAAGCCGATTTCGCCGGCAATTTCTAAACGGATGCCGTTCCGGTCCTTATCGGCGCCGGCGGACGGTTGCTTGGCGCCTTCATCACCGAGCACGCCGAAAACAGCTTTCCCCGCCTGCCGGTGCGCTTGAGCGAAAACGTCTTTATCGCGGTGACGGGTTTCGACAGTCCCGAGGCGCATGCCAGTTACGAAGCCGCAGTTGCCGCTTCGCCCCAATGGCAAGCGGCCGATGTGACCTGGCGGACCGAAACCTTGCGCCTGACGCCGACGTCGCAGTCGCTGCTGCGGTAACCGGATCGGCACGCGGCCAACCGAAGTTCATACTGAGCGATAGGCCGGCGGCTTGACCGCCCTCGCCGATCGGCATTGCCTTCGTGACGCGGGCAATACAGCGAGAGCATTCGATGCGACTTGGCCTTCAATGAGACTTTCTGGCAAACGAGCACTGGTGACCGGCGGCTCGGACGGCATCGGCCTGGCGATATCGGAAGCTTTCTTGCGCGAGGGCGCCGACGTGCTGATCGTCGGTCGCGACACAGCAAGCTCGAGACCGCCCGCGAGACACTTGCGGCGGCGGGCAACGTCGGCACCCAGTCTGCCGATCTCTCGACCTCTTCCGGCATCGATGCCGTGGTCGATCGCGCGAAAGCAACCGGCCCACTCGACATCCTCGTCAACAATGCCGGCGTCCTATCTGGTGCCGTTCGAGACCGTCACCGAGCACCTCTTCCAGCAATCCTTCGCGCTCAATGTGACGGCGGCGTTCTTCCTTACCCAGCGGCTGCTGCCGCATCTCGGCGCCAACGCCTCCGTCATCAACATCTCGTCCTACTTCGCCGACAAGATGATCCCGAAGCGGCCGTCGAGCCTGTATTCCTTGTCCAAGGGCGCGCTGAATTCGCTGACCAAGTCGCTGGCCTTCGAGCTTGGTCCGCGCGGCATCAGGGTCAATGCGATTGCGCCCGGCACGTCGACACCGCCATGCGGCGCAAGTCGATCGAAAACCTGCCGGCGGCAGCGCAGGCCGAGCTGAAAACCTATGTCGAGCGCAGCTACCCGCTCGGCCGCATCGGCCAGACCAGCGATCTTGCCGGCATCGCCGTCTATCTCGCCAGCGACGAGGCGGCGTGGACCAGCGGCGGCATTTTCGCGATCGATGGCGGGTATACGGCGGGGTGACCGTTTGGACGGCCCTCTGCCTCGAACAAGCGGAGCACTTGACCAAACTTCCGATACCGCGTCTGTCTGCAGACTGAGCAATGCTTCAGACATTCGTGGTGCCATGCCGTCTATCGATCCACTGATCCTCTTCTACACAACGTTCTTCAGCAAACCCGTCGATATCGCGTCGATACAGTGCGAAATGCCCGGGCGGTGGACACTGGACAAACGACGGATTTCCGAGGCCGCGGCAGTCGTCTTCCATATTCCGAACTTTCGCGAAGTTGGCGATGCCTACAAATACCCTGGTCAATATTGGGGTCGCCTGGTCGATGGAATGCGGCCAAAACTACAAGCGACTTGCCGACCCCAAAACCATGGGGCACTTCGATATCATCATGACGCATGAATCCCGGTCCGATGTCTGGGTGCCCTACCTTCCGCGTGCGGTGTGGTGGAAAGATGCGCTGGCCAGACCAATCGTACCGAAAACGGAAGAAGCGCCGGTCGCACTCTTCCAGTCGGCCGGCCTGAATTATAGCGGCCGTGTCGATTTGGCGAACGAACTGGCGCGCCACATCAAGATCGATTCTTATGGCCGATATCGCAACAACCGATCGGTCTCTGGCCCCGATCTGGGCTCGAAGACCAAGATCGAAACCATTGCGCGGCACAAATTCTGCCTGGCCATGGAGAACTCGATCGAGGCCGACTATGTCACCGAGAAAATCTATGACGCGTTCATGGCGGGCACGGTGCCGATCTACCTTGGCGCTCCCAATGTGGACGATTCGTTCCGGAGCACTCCTTTATTGACGCCAGTGCCTTCGCCAGCGCCAGCGATCTTGCAGCCTATCTCCAGCACCTGATCGCAACGCCGCAAGACTACGAGGCTTATTTCGACTGGCGCTCAAAGCCATTGCCCGACAACCTCGTCAAACGGGTGCAATCATTGGAAACACCCGCGTTCTGCAGACTGATGAGCGTCGTGCGCCAGCGTCTGGAGGCGCGGACAAGCACGCCTTCCGGACGGCGAACACTTCCGTTCGGCTATAGATCCTATCTCAGGACAAAGCTGCGCCGTTGGAGGAAAAAGGTTCCGAGCTGACGGTCCGCGATCAGGCGCGCTTTCAGCAAAATACGGAGGACAAAGAGCGTCTCTTGCGACGTCGAGACGGCTTCGACCTTGCCGCCATGCATCTTGGAAATCTCCGAGGCTATGTGGAGGCGCTCCCAGGGTGGACTTGAAATTCTCGGTTTCGCGATCCGAAGCTCGATCCAGATGCGATGCCGGATTTTGGTCGGGAAACTGAACAGAAGGACAAGTGCATAAGCTACCTCATCGCTGCTGTTGCCAGTGAGACGCCGGCACGGATGGTAGTTTGTGTGGCAGCGTCGCTCGTAGGTAGAGTAGGTAGACATGAATTGCGCATCGCTGATCCTCGGGGAAGTTTGCGTAGAGCAATCCGCCAGCTCGACATGATCTTATCGAGCTAAATCCGCAAGTTTCCGTCCACTTCATGGGATCAAGCCGCACTGAGGAGCAATTTCCTTCACATGAAAGTGGAGGGTGCAGGATCCCGAAGGGCGGCGCTACTGCTTCAACCGATTTACTGCCTGCCGGCCGCAATCTCTGCTTGAAGGCCATTGTGCAACGCGATACGCCGTTGCCGAATTCGATCGTCGGAGAGACAAGTGACCGCTGCCAGGACCAGAACCGAAACCGACACGTTCGGCCCCATCGAGGTTGCCGCCGACCGTTACTGGGGCGCGCAGGCGCAGCGTTCCCTCGGCAATTTCAGGATAGGCTGGGAAAAGCAGCCGGCCTCGATCGTGCGTGCGCTCGGCATCGTCAAGCGAGCGGCGGCGGAAGCCAATATGGAGTTGAAGCGGCTCGATCCGGCAGTCGGCAAGTCGATCATCGAGGCGGCGCAAGAGGTGATCGACGGCAAGCTGAACGATCATTTCCCGCTGGTCGTCTGGCAGACCGGCTCGGGCACGCAGTCCAACATGAACGCCAACGAGGTGATCTCCAACCGGGCGATCGAACTTCTGGGCGGCGTCATGGGCTCGAAGAAGCCGGTGCACCCTAACGACCACGTCAATATGAGCCAGTCGTCGAACGACACCTACCCGACAGCCATGCACATCGCGTGCGCCGAGCGCATCGTGCACGATCTGCTGCCGGCGCTGAAGCATCTGCACGCTGCGCTCGAGGTCAAGACGAAGGCCTTCGCCCACATCATCAAGATCGGCCGCACCCATACGCAGGACGCGACACCCCTCACGCTGGGCCAGGAATTTTCCGGCTACGCCGCGCAGGCGGCCTCTTCGATCAAGCGCATCGAGATGACGCTGCCCGGCCTGCAGGAACTGGCGCAGGGCGGCACCGCCGTCGGCACCGGCCTCAACGCGCCGGTCGGCTTTGCGGAAAAGGTGGCGGCGCGCATCGCCGAAATCACCGGCATCGCCTTCGTCACCGCGCCGAACAAGTTCGAGGCGCTCGCCGCGCACGATTCCATGGTGTTCTCGCATGGCGCCATCAACGCGGCGGCCGCCGCCCTCTTCAAGATCGCCAACGACATCCGCTTCCTCGGCTCCGGCCCGCGCTCGGGCCTCGGCGAACTGTCGCTGCCGGAAAACGAGCCGGGTTCCTCGATCATGCCGGGCAAGGTCAACCCGACCCAATGCGAGGCTCTGACGCAGGTCTGCGTGCAGGTGTTCGGCAACAACGCCTCGCTGACCTTCGCCGGCAGCCAGGGCCATTTCGAGCTCAACGTCTACAACCCGCTGATGGCCTACAACTTCCTGCAGTCGGTGCAGCTGTTGGCCGACGCTTCGATCTCCTTCACCGACAATTGCGTCGTCGGCATCGAGGCGCGAGAAGACAACATCAAGGCCGCGCTCGACCGCTCGCTGATGCTGGTGACGGCGCTGGCGCCGACGATCGGGTACGACAATGCCGCCAAGATCGCCAAGACCGCGCACAAGAAGGGCACCACCTTGCGCGAGGAAGCACTGGCCACCGGGCTGGTCAGCGAGGCAGACTACGACCGGCTGGTGCGGCCGGAGGACATGACGCATCCGGGTTAAGCGATTCCAGGGGAAGTGCCTTCCTCGAAGCGCGCAGCCCTTCCTCTTTGGAATTGCGTCAACTAGAAATCCGAATTGTGTGGCGGGACAATTTGCTCCCGCCGCTGCTGGCCGCGACAAGAATTTTGCGTCGGTCGAACGATCCCGAAATGTACGTCCTGTGAACAATGTGTCGCCGGACTGGCGGCTTTGGTGAACAGTCGGCTTGGTCTATCTGACGGGACATCAACCCGTTTCGGAGAGCCACCATGTCCATCAACACTTCCGCTGCCGGCGCCGGCATCGCGTCCAACAGCTCCACCACCATCCTGCTCGGCCGCATCCTGCTCGCCGCCATCTTCCTGCTTTCCGGCTTCGGCAAGCTCACCGCCATTTCCGGCACCGCCGGCTATTTCGGCGCCATGGGCCTGCCGGTGCCGACCATAACGGCCATTGTCGTCGGCCTGATCGAATTGCTCGGCGGCCTTGCCGTGCTCGTTGGCTTTCAGACCCGCATCGCCGCCTGGGTGCTCGCGGTCTTCACCATCGCCTCGGCCTTTGTCGCCCATACCGGCTGGGCCGACCAGAACCAGATGATCCATTTCCTGAAGAACGTCGCCATCACCGGCGGTTTCCTGCTGCTGGCTTCCTCGGGCCCTGGCGCCTACTCGATCGACGCCAAGCGCGGCTGAGCTTTCCCTCCCAAGCCTGAAAAAAGCGGCGTGGAATTTTCCACGCCGCTTTTTCGTTGTCTGCCCAAGCGCGCGCCCGCCCCATCCCTGCTAGGATCGGTCTCGAAACAGCCTGCGGACAGACAACGGAGATGACCATGCCCCGCGATGCATTGCTTCTGATTTCCCGGCTGCTGCTCGCCGCCCTGCTCGTTCCCTCCGGCTACCACGCGCTCGCCGACATTGCCGGGACGACCGGCTATTTCGCCGGCCTCGGCATGCCATTGCCGACGCTTGCCGCCTGGGGCACCGGGCTGTTCGAGTTGATTGCCGGTCTCTTGATACTGGTCGGCTTTCAGACGCCGGTCGTTGCGATACTTCTTGCCGCTTTCTGCATCGTTGCAGGCTCCATCGGCCACTACGGCCAGGGCGGCGATGACCCGATGCTCACCTTCCTGCACCAGCAGATGCTGATGAAGGATATTGCCATCGCCGGTGGATTCCTGGCGCTAGCCATGGCCGGCGCCGGGGCCTGGTCGATCGACGGGCGCCGCGCCGCGGTCTGATATCGTCAAATATCGTCCGGTTGAACCATCGACGCCCGTGCCAGGTCGACCCCCACTCCGTCTCGGCTTCGTCGAGCCACCTCTCCCCCGATCGACGGGGTAGAGGAAGGGCGCGAGCCTAGTGCCGCCAACGCTTTCCAACGAGGCTCCCTTCCCTTTCCCTCCGGAGGGGGAGGTGGCGCTGCGAAGCAGCGACGGATTGAGGAAGCCGGTGCTCGAACGCGAGGCCGACGACGACATGGTTTTGCTGTCAGGCCGCGCCTACTTCACCGACACGCTCTGCCCACCCTCGACCGCCAGCACCAGCCGGCGGTTGGTGATCCGCGCCAGTTGCGCCAGCCGTCCGGCCGGGCGTTCGCCGTAAAGATCGGAAAGTGAGGCCGGCAGCACCAGCGCCAACGTGCCATTGCCGCGGTTTTCCCATTTCAGCCGCGGCATGACGCCGGGCATGGCCGCCGTCAGCAGATAGACGACGCGCAGCACCGCCGCCAGGATGCGGGCGCGCTCGAGATAGCGCGGCGTCGCCAGGCCGCGGATTTCCGGCGCCGCATCGTTGAACACGCCTTCGTGGCGGAACAGGCCGACCAGCGCCAGGAAGGCACGGCCGGGGTGATCGACGCCAATGAAGGAGGCGTGGGCAATGATGTTGAGCGACTGCTTGCCGCGATATTCCGGGTGTGCGCGCCAGCCTATATCGGCCAGCAGACAGGCAGCGTGGCGATAGCGCGCCTCATCCTCCGTCTCGTCGATGCCGAAGGCGGCAAAGGTCTTGTCCGTCCATTCGACAAGCTCATGCGCATGGGTGACCGAGCGCGACCGCAGCCGCGCCAGTTCCTCCGAAGCGGAGACCAGCGGATCGGCCTTCTGCTCGGCAGGGTCGAGCAGCGAATAGAGAAACCCTTCGCGCACGCCCAATGCCGAGACGATAATCTTCGACGGCTGCATCGCCGCCATGATCTCCTGCAGCACGACCGCGCCATAGGGCAGCAGCGAACGGCGGTTCTTCGACACACCTTCGATGCCCTTGACCTTCTCGATCTCGCCTTTCGCCACCTGCTTCAGGAAATTGGCGGCGCTTTCGACACCGATCTCATAGTGGTGCATGACGCCAAGCGGGTAGTTGGTCATTTCCATGTGCAGCCGGGCAAGGTTTCGCCAGGTGCCGCCAACGGCGTAAAAGGGCCGTCCCGGCCCGCCCTTCAACAATTTGGCGCGCGCCAGTTCGTCGCGGGTGATCTTTGCCGCCTGGGCGAGCGAATTCCTGGCCATGTCCTGCAGCCGCAGGCCACCCAGCGGCAGCGTGATGCCGTCGCCGATCGCCTCGCCATTGATGTCGATAAGCTCCAGGCTGCCGCCGCCAAGATCGCCGGCAATGCCATTGGCGGGGTGGAAGCCCGAAATGACGCCAAGCGCCGAATAATGCGCCTCCTGCCGGCCAGTGAGCACGCGGATCTCGGTCTTGAGCACATCCTGGGCCCGGTGGATGAAATCGGGGCCGTTGATCGCTTCGCGGGCCGCGGCCGTTGCCAGCACAAACATGTGCTCCGCACCCGCCTGGTCGGAGAGCGCGCGGAAACGGCGGAACTCCTCCATCGAGCGCGTCACCGCCTCGGGATCGAGCTTGCCGGTCGAAACGATGCCGCGGCCGAGACCGGCCAGCATCTTTTCGTTAAACAGCAAGGTCGGCGAGCGCGCCAGCCCTTCATAGACGACAAGGCGGATCGAGTTCGAGCCGATGTCGATGATGGACAGCGGCCGGCGATCCTGCAGCCGGCCTTGGGACGTTGAAATCATCAGCCGGTGTTCTTCTTGCGACGCTTGAACTGCGCGATGCGCTTGGGCGCATGCGACTTCAGCGCGTCACCCCGTCCCGACAGGCTCGGATTGGTCATGAAATATTCCTGCGCGTTGAACGGTTCCTCACCCTCCTCCAGCACGACGCGCCGGGAGGTTCCGTCAGCCAATACGTCGAAACTTTGCTGGTTGTCCATGATGTTGCCCAGCATGATCTGGCCAAGGATCTGTTCATGCACCGTCGGATTGGTGATCGGCACCATGGTCTCGACGCGGCGGTCGAGATTGCGTGGCATCAAGTCGGCCGAGGCGATGTAGACGATCGCCTCGTCCGACGGCAGGCCATGGCCGTTGCCGAAGCAATAGATGCGGCTGTGTTCGAGGAAGCGGCCGACGATCGACTTGACCCTGATGTTTTCCGACAGGCCGGGCACCTGCGGCCGCAGGCAGCAGATGCCGCGCACGACGAGATCGATCTCGACGCCGGCACGGCTGGCGTCATAGAGCGCGTCGATGATGTTGGGATCGACGAGCGCGTTCATCTTCATCCAGATGCGCGCCGGACGGCCAGCCAGCGCGTAGGCGACCTCGTCGGCAATGTGCTTGAGGATACGGCTGCGCAGCGTAAACGGCGAGATGGCGATCCGCATCTCATCGGTCGGCTCGGCATAGCCGGTGATGAAGTTGAACAGCTGGGCGACATCGCGCGCGATCGTCGGATCGGTGGTGAAGAAGGACAGGTCGGTGTAGATGCGCGCGGTCACCGGATGGTAGTTGCCGGTGCCGAGATGGACATAGTTGCGCAGCTTGCCGTCCTCGCGCCGCACTACTAGCGACATTTTCGCATGGGTTTTGAGTTCGAGGAAGCCGAACACGACCTGGACGCCGGCGCGTTCGAGGTCGCGCGCCCAGCGGATGTTGGCTTCCTCGTCGAAGCGCGCCTTGAGCTCGACCAGGGCGGTTACCGACTTGCCGGCCTCGGCCGCGTCGACCAAGGCGCGCACGATCGGGCTGTCGTTGGAGGTGCGGTAGAGCGTCTGCTTGATCGCCACCACCTCGGGGTCGGCCATCGCCTGGCGCAGGAATTGGACCACCACGTCGAAGGATTCATAGGGGTGGTGGACGACGATGTCCTTCTCGCGGATGGCCGCGAAACAGTCGCCGCCATGCTCGCGGATGCGCTCGGGAAAGCGTGGATTGTAGGGGGTGAACTTCAGGTCGTCGCGTGGCACGGCGACGATCTCGGAAATCTGGCTGAGCGCCAGCGGGCCGGTCAGAACGCTGATGCGGCTCGAAGAGACGCCAAGCTCGCCGGCGACGAACTCGCGCAATTCGCCGGGCATCGACTTGTCGAATTCGATGCGGATGACCGAACCGCGGCGGCGCCGCTTCAGCGCCGTCTCGAACAGGCGCACGAGATCTTCCGACTCTTCCTCGACCTCGATATCGCTGTCCCGGATGATGCGGAAGGTGCCGGAACCCTTGACCTCATAGCCGGGGAACAGCTTGCCGATATAGAGGCCGACAGCCTCCTCCAACGGAATGAAGCGAACGTGCTGCTTGCGGTCGGGCAGACGGATGAAGCGCTTCAGCGCCACCGGCAGGCGCAGAAGCGCGCTCATCTCCTCGCCATTCTTGCGATGGCGCAATTGCAGCGCCATCGAGAAGCCGAGATTGGGAATGAACGGAAACGGATGCGCCGGGTCGATCGACAGTGGAGTCAGCACCGGGAAAACCTGGTCCTGGAAATGGTCTTCCAGCCAGACTTTTTCATCCTTGGTCAGTGCATCGCGGGTGATGCTCTCAATGCCTTCCTTGTTGAGCAGCAACATCAGCGCCGAAAGGCTGTTCTGCTGGTCCTCCTGCAGCCGCTCGACCTCGCGCAGCAATTGTTCCAGCTGCTGCTCCGGCGTGCGGCCGTCGGGGCTCTTTAGCGCAATGCCTTCGCGCACCTGGCCCGCAAGGCCGGCGACGCGGACCATGAAGAATTCATCGAGATTGGCGGCCGAAATCGACAGGAAACGGACGCGTTCGAGCAGCGGATGGTGCTCGTTCTGTGATTCCTCGAGCACACGCCGGTTGAACTGCAGCCAGGAGAACTCACGGTTGACGAACCGATCGGGGTTGCCGCCCTCGGGGCTCGCCACCTCGACATTGATGAATTCGCTCTGCACCGGCTTCAGTTCGTTCATGGTTCCTGCTCTTCCCCGCCAACCGTCCCTTGGAGCGCCGTTGGACGTGCCATGCCTCTAACACGCTTTTGTGACGCATGACCCTTCGGCGAAAACCGTTCCGATTTCAGGGACATGCACTTAACCGGCTCAACGTATCCTCTGACAGGCTTTTGCGACAGTTTCATTTCATCGATCTTGCAAACAGGCCTGTTATGTTCCAGATGCTTTTCGACGAGATCAAGGAGACGACGATGGCAGGCGGTTCCATTCCCCATTTCCAGAACGATGCGGGCCATCCGGCAATCGACATCGGCGTCAAGGAATTCATGTGCACCGGCGCCAACCCGCCCTTCGACCACCCACATGTGTTCCTCGACATGGGCGACGACAATGAAAAGGTCTGTCCCTACTGCTCGACGCTCTACCGCTATTCGGCGAAGCTGAGGGCGACGGAAACGCTGCCGGCTGGTTGCCTTTATATCGACCAGGCCGCCTGATCCTTCCGCGACAAGCCCGATGGAAGACATCAGGTCCCGGCAGGTCATAATCGCCGGGGCCGGCATCGCCGGGCTGACCGCTGCCCTTGCCTTCGCCGGACGGGGTTATCCGGTAAAGCTGATCGAACAGGCACAGCACCTCGACGCGGCCGGCGCAGGCATCCAGCTTTCGCCCAATGCGACGTGCATCCTTGGAAAGCTCGGCGTTCTCGACCGGCTGCTGCCGGCAGCCTCGCGGCCCGAAGCGGTGGTGCTGAAGGATGCAGCGACGCTGCGTGAGCTGGCGCGGGTACCGCTCGGGCGCGCCGCCGATGCGCGCTGGCAGTCGCCTTATCTCGTTGCTCACCGCGCAGATCTGCAGGCAGCGCTGTTGCCGCAAATGGCTGAACGGCCGGAGATTGAGCTCATCACCGGCGCCCGCGTGACCGGCATCGTCAAAGACGCGCAATATGTCGCCGTGACCGCCGAAGTGGACGGCCGCGAGATCGAGGCACGCGGCAAACTGCTGGTCGGCGCCGACGGCGTCTGGTCGGCGGTCAGGGCGCAACTCGCAGGCGAGGACTTCGTCAAAAGCCGTTTTTCGGGCGAACTCGCCTGGCGAGTCACGATCGCGGCCGACGGTGCGGCCGGAGAAGCCTTTGTCGCGATCGGCGCCGCCGACTGCGTCACCACGTTCCTGCATCCTGGCTTCCACGTGGTCGCCTACCCCGTCAGCAAAGGCCGGGCCTTCAATCTCGCCGCCTTCACCAAGGGTGAGCGCATGGCCGAAGGTTGGTCGGGCCATGCCGATCCCGCGATCCTCACGGCTGCCCTGCGCGGCACCGCGCCGGGCCTGACGAAGCTTGTGGCACTGGCCGGCCCATGGACGGCCTTTCCGATCCACACCGTCGAACAGAAGCGGTGGACGAGCCCGCAGGGCATCGCGCTGATCGGCGACGCCGCGCACGCGATGACGCCGTTTGCCGCGCAGGGCGCGGCAATGGCGATCGAGGATGCCATCACGCTTGCCGACGCTATCGCCGATTTCCCTGGCGATCTGCCCAGAAGTTTTCAAATCTGGGAAAATCTTCGGCGGCCGCGTGTCGCCAAGGCCGCGCGTCGTGGGGCCGTAAACCGCCTCGCCTGGCATGCTGCCGGCCCGGTGGCGATCGCCCGCAATCTGTTCCTGGCCATGCGCTCGCCCGACAAGCTCGCCGCCGACCTCGACTGGCTCTATGGATGGCGAGCGGACACTCGGCAGTCCAGATCGTCGACGTAGCGATCCTTCCCACCCCCCTCTGTCCTGCCGGACATCTCCCCCGCAAGGGGGGAGATTGGATGTCGCCGTCGCCTTCGCCAAAATCGCCGGCGTTGCAGCAGGAGCGCCGCGGGCAAAACGGCTGATCTCCCCCCTTGCGGGGGAGATGGCCGGCTGGCCAGAGGGGGGTGCCGTCCCGCTGACTTCAAAAGATCCAACACTGTCGGGGTGCGGCGTAGGAGCTGCTAATTATACAGCCGCATTGAAAATCGCAGCGAGGCCGGCAGCGGGTTCCACCAGCCGGTGCGCAGGCCGGCGGTGCGCAGGCCGGCGGCTGTCCAGGTGTTACAGCCGACAAGCGCGTTGAATTGGCCGTTCGCCTCGAAGAAGCGGTCGAAGCTGGAATAGGCGGCGTTCTCGATGACGACCGGACCATGCGGCCCATGCTGGAAACTCGCGTCGATATAGTTGAGCAGCGCTGCAAAACGTTCCTCATCGATGTCGAAACCGGTGACAGCAGGGTGCGGCTCGGCGATGGTCCCGGCGATATCGACATGCATGACCGAGGCGTCCAGTGTCAGCGCCTTGAGGACGGGCACTGCTTTCAGCTGCGACCAGCTCGGCGTCTCCAGATAGAAGGCCCGGCCGCCCCAGCCAAAGACGATGTAGCGCACTTCCGGGGCGTCGACAGGGATGCCGGCAGCGACCAGGAAATGGAAGCGCCGGCGCACCTCGTCATCGACGGGAATGGCGATGTCGGTGTGGATCGGATTCTCCAGCACCAGAATATGGCGCGTGCCCTCACCCGCCGCTGACGCCGGCCACAGCGGACGCGGCACCAGCGTGCCGAGCGTGGCAGCGAGCGCGACCACGATAATCAGCATGGCCACGAAACGCAGGGCTTTTCTCATGCGGCGCCGGCTTTGTGTTTCAATGGAGAAGATCAACCCCGACCCCAGATAGCAAAAGAGCCCGGCCGCATTACGGCCGGGCTCTTTTGGTTCGCATGAAAATGCTCAGTGCAGGATCTGCGACAGAAACAGCTTGGTGCGCTCGTGGCGCGGATGGTCGAAGAACTCGGCCGGCGTGTTCTGTTCGACGATCTGGCCCTGATCCATGAAGATCACCCGGTTGGCGACCTTGCGGGCAAAGCCCATTTCGTGGGTGACGCACAGCATGGTCATGCCTTCCTCGGCCAGGCCCACCATCGTCTCCAGCACTTCCTTGATCATTTCTGGATCGAGCGCCGAGGTCGGCTCATCGAACAGCATGATGCGCGGGTTCATGCACAGCGAACGCGCGATCGCCACGCGCTGCTGCTGGCCGCCCGACAGCTGGCCCGGATATTTGTTGGCCTGTTCGGGGATCTTGACGCGCTTGAGGAAGTGCATGGCGATTTCCTCGGCCTGCTTCTTCGGCGTCTTGCGCACCCAGATCGGTGCCAATGTGCAGTTCTCCAGGATGGTCAGATGCGGGAACAGGTTGAAGTGCTGGAACACCATGCCGACCTCGCGGCGCACCTCGTCGATCTTCTTGAGATCGTTGGTGAGTTCCTTGCCGTCGACGATGATCTTGCCCTTCTGGTGCTCTTCCAGCCGGTTGATGCAGCGGATCATGGTCGATTTGCCCGAGCCCGAAGGACCGCAGATGACGATGCGCTCGCCGCGCATCACCTTGAGGTTGATGTCCTTCAGCACATGGAACTCGCCATACCATTTGTGCATGCCGATGATGTCGATTGCGACATCGGTGGTCGAGATGTGCATCTTCTTGGCATCGACCTTGATCTCTTCGGCGCTGACGGCGTTTTCTATGACCATGGCAGGTTCCCCTTTTTGTTCTGTCTTTTAGCTATGATGCATGTCGTTGTCCCAAAACCGCTAAACACTTTTGGGCGACATGCATCAACGTTTGTGGCCGGTGTCGAGCCGGCGTTCCGTGTACATCGAATACCGCGACATGCCGAAGCAGAACAGCCAGAAGACGAAGGCTGCAAAGATGAGACCGGATCTCGCGGTCTGTGGGGTCGCCCAATTGGCGTCCGAGAAGTTCTGCTTGACGACGCCAAGCAGGTCAAACATCGAGATGATGATGACGAGGCTTGTGTCCTTGAACATACCGATGAAGGTATTGACGATGCCGGGGATGACCAGCTTCAGTGCCTGCGGCAGCACGATCAGCACCATCTTCTGCCAGTAGCCCAGGCCAAGCGAATCCGCACCCTCATACTGGCCCTTGGGGATCGCCTGCAGGCCGCCGCGCACCACTTCGGCCATATAGGCGGCGGCAAACAGCGAGACGCCGATCAGCGCCCTGAGATATTTGTCGAACGAAACCCCGGCGGGCAGAAACAGCGGCAGCATGACGCTGGCAAAGAACAGAACGGTGATCAGCGGGATGCCGCGAACGAACTCGATGAAGACCACGCACAGTGTCTTGACGATCGGCATCTTGGAGCGCCGGCCGAGCGCCAGCACGATGCCCATCGGCAGCGACACGGCAATGCCGACAAAGGACAGGCTCAGCGTCACCAGCAGCCCGCCCCATAGCTGGGTCTCCACATGCGGCAGGCCGAAGATGCCGCCGACCAAGAGCACGAACGCGATGATCGGCAGTGCCAGGAATAGAAGAATGGCGTTCAACCCCTTGCGCGGCACGCGTGGCATCAGCAACGGCACCAGCAGCGCCACGAACAGGACGGCGACCAGGATCGGCCGCCAGCGCTCTTCCAGGGGATAGCGGCCAAGCATCAACTGGCCGAACTTCGCGTTGACGAAGGCCCAGCAGGCGCCTGACCAGCCGTCCGGCTGGATGCCGCCTTGCGCCACCGTGGCGCATACAGTCCGGTCCGGCCCCGTCCACTGGGCGTTGATGAAGGCCCAGTTGACGACGGGCGGCACGATCATCACCACCAGCGCAATAGCCACTACAGTCAGGATGACGTCGCCCACCGAACCGATCAGGTTCTTGCGAACCCAGGCCAAAGGCCCCCGCACGCCGGCCGGGGCTTGTTGAGCGAGTGCCATTTCGGTCCGCACCCAGGAGGTATCATGTTCCTGCATGGTCTTACCTCTCCACCAGCGCCATCCTGGCGTTGACCACATTCATCACCGCCGACGTCACCAGGCTGATGATGAGATAGACGACCATCATGATCAGCACACCCTCGACCGCTTGACCGGTCTGATTCAGCACTGTGCCCGCGATCGCCGTCAGGTCGGGATAACCGATGGCGATGGCCAGCGACGAGTTCTTGGTCAGGTTGAGATACTGGCTGGTCAGCGGCGGGATGACAATCCGCATGGCTTGGGGAACGACGACAAGCCGCAGGATAGATCCCGGCCGCAGCCCCAGGGCGCCAGCCGCTTCGGTCTGACCCTTGCTGACGCCGAGAATGCCGGCGCGCACGATCTCGGCGATGAAGGAGGCCGTGTAACAGGACAGCGCCAAATAGAGAGACAGGAACTCCGGCCCGATCTGAAAGCCTCCGGTCAGGTTGAAGGTCGATTGTTTTGGAAAGTCGAAGCTCAAGGGAAAGCCGCTCAGCGCATAGGCCAGGAGCGGAAGGCCGACGATCAGCGCCGCCGAAGTCCAGAATACGGGAAACTGCTGGCCAGTTGCCATTTGCCGCTGGCGTGCCGTGCGCGCGACAAAAAAAGCCATGGCGATGCCGACAAGCAAGGCGACAAACATCAGCCAGGAGCCGTCGCCCCAGATAGCGCGCGGAAAATAGAAACCGCGTTGGTTGAGGAAAGAGCCGAACGGCAAATTGAAACTGTCGCGAGGCGCCGGCAGCACCGCGAGCACGCCTGAATACCAGAAGAAGATCACCAGCAGCGGCGGGATGTTGCGGAACACCTCGACATAGACCGTGCAAATCTTGCGAACCAGCCAGTTGCGCGATAACCGGCCGACGCCGACAATGAAGCCAATGATGGTCGCGGTGATAATGCCGGCAACGGCGACGATAATGGTGTTGATAAGCCCGACGACAATGGCCTGGCCATAGGTCGAATCGGAATCATAAGCGATGGGCCTGACTGGAATGTCAAAGCCTGCTCGGTTGTTCAGGAAGCCAAAACCGGAAGTAATATGCAGGCGCTGCAGGTTGACGATGACGTTGTGGACGATCCACCAGACGCCCGCCACCAGCAAGATGACAACCACCGCCTGGAAGAAAAACCCGCGGACTTTCGGATCGTTGATGAAGGAACCGCGGCTCGGCTCCTCGCGAAGAACTTCCTGCGACGCCATTGCTCATCCCCTGGAAAGAGAAACCGGAAGGCAGATGATCTGCCTTCCGGATCACATTTCGATCAGCGGATCGGCGGTGCGTATTGCAGGCCGCCCTTGGTCCACAGCGCATTGATGCCGCGCGCGATCTTCAGCGGGCTGCCGGTGCCGACATTGCGCTCGAACATCTCACCGTAATTGCCGACTGCCTTGACGATGTTGACGACCCAGTCATTGCTCACGCCAAGGTCGGTTCCGATCTTGGTTTCGGCTTCCTGACCGAGCACGCGCTTGATCTCCGGATTATCCGAGGTCTTCATCTCTTCGACATTGGCCTGGGTGATGCCCAGTTCCTCTGCCTGCAACAGGGCGAAGTAGGTCCACTTGACGATGTGGTACCACTGGTCGTCCCCCTGGCGTACGGCGGGGCCGAGCGGCTCTTTGGAGATGATCTCGGGCAGCACGACATGGTCGGCCGGCGCACTCAGCGTCAGGCGGATGCCATAGAGGCCGGATTGGTCGGTGGTGTAGACGTCGCAGCGGCCGGCGTCATAGGCAGCGTTGACCTCTTCCAGCTTTTCGAAGACGACCGGGTTGTACTCCATCTTGTTCGCCTTGAAGTAATCGGCGAGGTTGAGCTCGGTGGTGGTGCCGCTCTGCACGCAGACTGCCGCACCTGAAAGCTGCAGCGCCGAATTGACGCCAGGCAGTTTCTTGGCGTTGATCATGAAACCCTGGCCGTCATAATAGGTGACGCCGATGAAGTTCAGGCCAAGCGCGGTATCGCGATTGATGGTCCATGTGGTGTTGCGCGACAGGAGATCGATCTCGCCCGACTGCAACGCGGTGAAGCGCTCCTTGGCGCTGAGCGGCGTGAACTTGACCTTGGAGGCATCGCCGAAGACTGCACCAGCGACAGCGCGGCAGAAATCCGCGTCGATGCCTTTCCAATCGCCTTTGTCGTCAGGCGCCGAGAAGCCGGCCAGGCCCGTCGAGACACCGCACTGGATGAAGCCCTTCGCCTTGACGGTATCGAGCGTTGTCGCCGACGCGGCCGAAGCCATCCATCCAAGCGCAGCGGCACCGAGAATGCCAATTGCAATATGTTTCATAACCCACAGACCCTTTTCTGTTTTCAGGTAAACCCTGATCCTCAGGCAAATCCTGATCTTTTCCCGCGTGAACCCGGCTCCCATCCGGCTCATTCCGGAACCTCGCGTCGTAACCGACGCCCGGCCCCTCCCATTCACGAACTGCATCGAAGGCGATTATCTCTGTGAGGTCAAGGGAAATGACCGTTTCACGACAGCTTTGAAAACCAATTGCCGCAAATGCCTGAATTGCGGACAACACCCTCAGGAAAGCAGCAAGCCCCGCAAACAAAAGCGGCAAAGTCCGTCGACGCTAATCCACATCCACTCATGAAATCCGCGGCTCTGGATTGCCACGCGTTCCAGACTATTCATAGGGGAATTGGCCTATGCAAAGGGCACCGCGTGGCGGGCGCCCGCTGTTGCACGGCCAATGCCGCCGCTCTATGGCTAGCGCTTTCACCACAAGGCGAAGAGCAATGGCGACTGACGGCAACGAAATGGGTATCAACACGCGGCTTGCCCATTCGGGCAACAATCCGCACGACTATTTCGGCTTCGTCAATCCGCCGATCGTGCATGCCTCGACCGTGCTCTATCCCAATGCGTCGGTGATGGCGGCGCGCAGCCAGAAATACACCTATGGCACACGCGGCACGCCGACCACCGATGCGTTGGCGCATGCAATCGACGCGCTGGAAGGCTCCGCCGGCACCATAATCGTGCCGTCGGGCCTGGCGGCGGTGACCGTCCCGTTTCTGGCGTTTCTCTCGGCAGGCGATCACATCCTGATTGTCGATTCCGTCTACCATCCGACCCGCAATTTCGCCGACACGATGCTGAAGCGGCTGGGTGTCGAGGTCGAGTATTACGATCCGCATGTCGGCGCCGGCATCGCCAGCTTGATCAAGCCGAACACCAAAGTCGTGTTTACGGAATCACCGGCCTCCAACACCTTCGAGGTGCAGGACGTTCTGGCGATCGCCAAGGCGGCGCATGAAACGGGCGCCATCGTCATGATGGACAACACCTGGGCAACGCCGCTCTATTTCCGTCCGCTCGACCACGGCGTCGATATCTCGATCCATGCGGCGACGAAATATCCGGCCGGGCATTCGGACGTGCTGCTGGGCACAGTGTCTGCCAATGCCAACTGCTGGAAGCAGCTTTGCGAGACGTTCTACACGATGGGCTGCTGCGCCGGCCCCGACGACGTCTACCAAGTCCTGCGCGGCCTGCGCACGATGGGCGTTCGGCTGGATCACCATCAAAAGAGCGCGCTTTCGATTGCCACCTGGCTTGAAGGCCAGCCCGGCGTGGCCCGCGTGCTGCACCCGGCGCTTCCCAGCCACCCCGACCACGCGGTGTGGAAGCGTGATTTTTCCGGCTCGAGCGGCATCTTTTCCATCGTGCTCAAAGGCGGCGGCCAGAGACAGCAGCATGCCTTCCTCGATGCGTTGAAAATTTTCGGTCTCGGCTATTCCTGGGGCGGCTATGAGAGCCTTGCCGTGCCGGTCTTCCTCGGCGACCGTACCGTCGCCAAGGGCCCCTATGACGGCCCGCTGATCCGGCTGCAGATCGGACTCGAGGATGTCGAGGACCTCAAGGCCGATATCCTGCGCGGGCTGGAAGCGGCCGCTGCGGCATGACACCAGCAAACTTGCGAAGCTGATTCCGCTGGTCCGCCCAACCCGTTGAAAGGATTGGCGAGCGACTTTCGCAGGCGATCGACGTCGCAAAGCCGCTCATGGGTCGACCAAGCGCAATGTTATTTCCCCAATGCGCGCTTTTTCGGATCGGTTTGACTTTCAAAATCGTCGGTCCAACGCCATTGCAGGCGCTGCGCGCACAATTCCAGCCGGACTGAGCTTGCCATGGCCTTTCGTCTCTTTGTCCCCATTCTCGCCGGCGCCACGCTGCGCGAGCGCCTCATCGCCTGCATCGGGGCGATGATCGGCATTGCGCTGACCGGCGCGATCGGCGCGCTGGTGCTTGGCAATGGCCCGCATGTGCCGCTGCTGGTGGCGCCGATGGGGGCGTCGGCGGTGCTGCTGTTCGCGGTGCCTGCAAGCCCGTTGGCGCAGCCATGGTCGATCATCGGCGGCAATACAATATCGGCGCTGGTCGGCGTGATCGTGGCCCATTTCGTCCATCAGCCCGTTCTCGCCACGGGCATTGCCGTGGCGATGGCGATGGCCGCCATGTCGTTCTCGCGCTGCCTGCATCCGCCGGGCGGAGCCGCCGCACTGACCGCCGTGCTCGGCGGGCCGGCCGTGATCGGTGCCGGCTTCCTGTTTCCGTTCGTGCCGGTGGCGCTGAACTCCATGATGCTGGTCGCGCTCGGCTATGCTTTCCACAGGCTGTCGCGACGCAGCTACCCGCATGTGCCGGCCCCTGCCCCGAAAAGCACGCACGGAACCAGCGATCCGCCGGCTCAGGAGCGCATCGGCTTCCGGGCCGAGGACATCGATGCCGCGCTGGCTGCGCTCGACGAGACCTTCGACATCGACCGCAACGATCTCGAACAACTGCTGCGACAGGTCGAACTGCAAGCGACGATGCGCGCACACCGAACCATGTTGTGCGAGGACATCATGTCGTGCGACGTGATTTCGGTCGATGAACACGCGTCCGCCGATCGGGCGCGTCATCTGCTGCTCGACCACAATATCCGCACGCTGCCGGTTGTGGACAAGGACGCCAGGCTGGTCGGCACCGTTGGATTGAGGGAATTGGCGCGAGCTGACGAAGCCGTCGGAAGCGTTACGTCGACAGCGTCGACCGCCGCCGCCGGTACGCCCGCCATGGCCCTGCTACCGGTGCTCACCGACGGCCGCACCCATGCAGTCATCATCGTGGACGGGGACAGCCGCATCCTTGGCCTGATCACGCAGACCGATCTGCTTGCGGCAACGGCACGAGCGCAGGCTGCTGACAAGCCGCTGGCGGAAGCAGTATTCTAGGCGCCGTCGGAGCCGGGCGAAAATGGCCGGGAACCTTTTTGCCGGCGATGTCATCCAATGTCTTGATCGAGGTTTCGGACGGGGATTGGATCGAGGAACTGGCCATGCCTGCTATGTCTGTACCAATGCCCACTGCTGCTTCAAGCGAGATGCTTCTCGTGCGCCGCGCGCTGGCACGCGAAGGCAACGCCTTCCGCATCATCATGAAGACCCATAATCAGCGGCTCTATCGCATCGCTCGCGGGGTGGTGCGCAACGATGCCGAAGCCGAGGACATCGTCCAGGAGGCCTATGTCAGAGCCTTTGCCCATCTCGATGCCTTTCGCGGGGAGTCCTCATTGGCCACCTGGCTGTCGCGCATCGTCATCAACGAGGCGCTCGGTCGTCTGCGCAAAAGGCGGCGGACGGTGGCGAAAAACCCGCAAGCCGAAATCATCCAGTTCCCCCTCAATCCCAGCGACGATCCGGAGCGGACGATGGCGCAGCGGCAGATCCTCGAGTTGGTGGAACGGGCGACCGACAGCCTGCCCGATGTTTATCGGACGGTGTTCGTGGCGCGGGTTATCGAGGGGCTCAGTATCGAGGAGACCGCCGAGCTGCTTGGCGTGCGGCCGGAAACCGTCAAGACAAGGCTACACCGCGCCCGCGCCCTAGTACGCAAGGCACTCGACGACCAGATCGGGCCGGTGCTGCTCGACGCCTTCCCGTTTGCCGGCCGGCGCTGCGACAGGCTGACCAGCGCCGTCATGCAGCGGCTCGGCCTGGAGAGCTGATCATCGGCTGATTTGGCCGATTTCCCCGGGAACGTTTGCCGCCGCTGCGCATCCAATGACCGTCAACTGAAAAACATGGCCCGGCGCGATCCCGCGTCCGGGCGAAGGAGATGCCATGCTTACCCGACACACCGCCGCCCTCGCTGCCTTGCTGCTGCTTGGCGCTGCCCCGCTCGCGCAAGCCGCCGACAAGCCGACGGACCCGCAGATCGCCCACATCGCCTACACGGCAGGCGTCATCGACGTGGAAGCCGCCAAGCAGGCGATCAAGAAATCGAAGACCAAGGAGGTCGTGGATTTCGCCAACGACATGGTGCGCGACCACGAAGCGGTCAACGCGCAGGCACTGGAACTGGTAAAGAAGCTGAAGGTGACGCCGGAAGACAACGCAACCAGCCAGGCGCTGACCAAGGCTGCGGCCGAGGAGCGGGCGAAGCTCGCCAAACTCGACGGCGCAGCCTTTGACAAAGCCTATGTCGACAACGAGATCGCCTACCACAAACAGGTCGACGGCGCGCTTGAAACCCTTTTGATCCCATCGGCCAGTAATACCGAGTTGAAGAGCCTGCTGGAGACCGGCCTGAAGATTTTCCAGGGCCATGAATAGCACGCCGAGCATGTTGCAGGTATGCTGAAGTAAGGACCAGGCTATGTCGAAACGGCAGCTGTGGATTGCACTGGCGCTGGTCTTCGGGACCTCACCCGTGCAGGCCGAAACCATCCAGGTCACCATCGACAAACTTGTCTTTTCGCCGGCCACCGTCGACGCGAAGGTCGGCGACACGATCAAGTGGGTGAACAAGGACGTGTTCGCACATACGGCTACCGTCAAGGGTGGCTGGGAAGTGATGATCCCGCCGAAGACAACAGCGAGCCTGACCCTGCGGAAGGCGGAAGCGGTCGAATATTTCTGCCGCTTCCACCCCAACATGAAAGGTCATGTGGCCGTGACGGCGCCTTGATCCCGGTCCGCAAGCCCGTCCTGCTGCGTTGAGGCTCGCCTGGCTTCATCCGGACGGGTGATGTGTGTCCACGAGCCGTCACAGCCCGGCTGGCGCCGTGCGATCCAGGCATCCAGCCCTTCGCGCAGATCAGCGGTCGGAGCCATGCGGGCGAACTGCTCGGCCTCGACAGCCAAGCCTTCCGCGATGCTCTGGTTCAGGCCCCGCGCCACTGCTGTGAGGATTGAGGCAATTGCTGCAGGAGAATGTCTGGTCATGCGCCGGGCAAGATCAATTGCGGTGGACATCAGCTCCTCATGCGGCACCACCTGGTTGACGAGGCCGAGTTCGACGGCGCGCGGCGGCGGGAACCAATCGCCGGTCAACAGCAGCTCGAGCGCCCTCTTGCGCCCTGCCAGTCTCGGAAGCCGCTGCGTGCCGCCGAAAGTAGGCGGCATTGCAAGGTTGATCTCAGGCTTGGCGAACAAGGCGCGGTCGCTGGCGATAGCGAGCGGCACGGCTTCGGTGATCTCGCAGCCGCCGCCGAAGGCGATGCCGTTGACGGCGGCGATGACGGGCTTGCGGAATGCCTCCAGCCTTGCCGTCAGCCGCTGTCCGCGCATGACGAAGTCGCGCAGGGCAACGTCGACGCCGATGGCCACGCTGCCTGAGAATTCATGGATGTCGCCGCCGGCGGAGAAGGCGCGCTCTCCTGCTCCAGTGAGGATGACGGCGCGGATGGCGTCGTCGGTCTCGGCGGCATCGAGGAGCGCAAGCAGGCGATCAATCAGCGCATAGTTCAAGGCGTTGAGCTTTTCCGGCCGATTAAGTGTGAGGATGGCGATCCCGTTGCGGGCCTCGGTGAGCACAAGCTCGGTCATGTCTTTTCCTTCCCTGTGTTTGTCGACGGAGAGGATCAGGCTTTCGGTTGTATGTGTATTCACTAGTCGGTATACTTGCCGTGTGAGCGAAACATCGAGCCCTACCCGCAAACGCATTGTCGATGCCGCAACGAAGCTGTTCTATGCCGAGGGGATCGGCCGCGTCAGCGTCGATGCAGTGGCGGAAAAAGCCGGGCTGACCAAGCGCACGCTCTACTATCATTTCAAGAGCAAGGACGATTTGATCGCGGCCTATCTCGACGGTCGCGACCAGCCGAACCTCAAGCAGATGGCCGGCTGGTTCGAGACGGCCGAAGGCGGTGTCGAGCGCAAGGTCGAGGCGATTTTCACCAATCTGGCGCGCGTGGCGAAGCACCCGAAATGGAGAGGCTGCGGCTTTCTGCGCACGGCAGCCGAACTCGCTTCCATGCCCGGACACCCGGCCGTTAAAGCGGGGGCGCGGCATAAGCAGAATTTCGAGACCTGGCTGGCCGGCGAACTCACAGGCCACGGCGTCGACGAGCCGCAGACCCTGGCGCGCGAAATCGTGCTTTTGATGGACGGCGCGTTCTCGATCATGCTGATCCAACGCAACCCCGACTATGTCGAGGCCGCCGGACATGCCGCTGCAACGCTGGTTCGAGCAAGGTCAGGATCGGCGACTATCCGCTAGAGCGTTCACCGTTTAATGGAGACGGCGAAACACGCTATCTCTTTGACGCAATTCCAGACGGAGAACCACTTCACACTTTTCGTGGAGTTGCTCTAGAATCCAGCCGCCAGCCATGCCGTGCCGACGGCAAGGGTGAGCAGCGTCAGTGGCAGGCCGACCTTGAAGAAGGCTGAGAAGGACAGCTGCGTGCCGGCCGCCCGCGCCTGTTCGGCGACGATCAGGTTGGCGACCGAGCCAAGCAAGGTGAAGTTGCCGGCCAGCGTCGAGCTCATCGCCACCACCAGCCAGGCACGCCCGGGGTTCTCAAGGCCGGGTATGAATGGCCGCAGCGCCAGCACGGCCGGAACATTGCTCATGATGTTGGAGAGCACCGCGGTGAAGCCCGATAGACGCCAGACGTCGTCCAGCCCGAGGTTCTTGGCCGAGGCGATGATGTCGGGCGTCAGCAGCGTCTTTTCGGCGCCGGCGACAACGATGAACAGGCCGGCGAACATGAACAGCAGCGGACCGTCGATCTCGCGGTAGATGCGGGCCGGCTTGATGGCGCGGGTGAGCAACAGGATGGCGCCGCCGATGAGCGCTGCCTTGGCAACCGGAACGCCGGCGAAGAAGGCGATGGCCAGGCCGATGCAGACAACCACCGCCTTCAGCACCTGTCCCGGCAGCATGCGGCCGCGATAGACTTCCGGGTTGAGATCGGCGGTGCGGGCGAATTCGGCGCGGTAGACGATGCGCACGATGACGATGACCGCGACGAGGCCGAAGAGGGCAACCGGCGCCAGGGCGGCCGAAAAGGCCGGGTAGGAAATTCCCGACAGCGCGCCGATGACCATGTTCTGCGGGTTGCCGGTGATGGTAGCGACGCTGCCGCAGTTGGACGCTGTGGCGGTGGCGATCAGATAGGGAATGGGATTGCGATTGATAACACGGGTGACGTAGACGACGATCGGCGCCATGACCAGGCAGATGGCGTCGTTGACCAGGAACGCCGACAACACGCCGGTCAACAGCGTCACCATCACCAGCAGCACGAAAGGCGCGTGCGCATGCTCGATAGCGTAGGCGCCAAGCGCCCGGAAGGCGCCGGACACCTTCAGATGCGCCACCACGATCATCATCCCGAGCAGCAGCGTAATGGTGTCGAAATTGATGGCGCGATAGGCATCTTCCATACTGAGTGCGCCGATGGCGATCATCGCCGCACCCCCCAGCAAGGCGATCCCTGCCCGGTCGAGACGGAGGCCTGGAATACGCCCGATTGCGACGCCGGCATAAGTCAGGACAAGGATCAAAAGTGCCGCTGCGCCCATCAATGTCATTGGCAGACATCCTTGTCCAAACGAACCGACGCAGGAACGGACTGTTCCCGCTCAGGCATTTGCCGGGCAGCTTTAACGCCGCTCCAGCAAAGCGAAAGCCTATAACGATCCGAATGGGAAAATCGGTGGGCAAAATCGCGGGTCGACCGATGCCGGGAGCAACCGGAGCTTGATCTTGAGTCGGCCGAAATTCGGAATGAGACACGCGCGGCGGACTGCCGGTGGCCTGAGACTGCCATCCGCGAAACTTCCCCCTCGGGAGGCTCGTGGCTTATGTAATTAAATTCTAATTTAGGCTTTCCGGGTATGGATAGCTTAGCCATATTTCGGCCTTGGGGTTTCAGATGGTCCAGGTTCTTGAGAGGGGATGCCGTGTCTCTGAGAACGAGGCTCTGCTGGCGCGTCCGATGGAATGTCCACAATGCCACGGAACCCGCAAGGTGTTTGTCTGTGCCCGGTGGGCGAGCTCGACCGGCCATTGCTGCCCTGGAGGAACACACCGGCTCAGTTGCCCCGGTCACAGCGTCGCGTGCATGGAGTGCGAAGAGAACCTTGAGCCTATCTGAAAGCGAGCGCGACTATTTCCTGTCGGGAAAACGCGAAAAGCCCGCTCCGGCGAACCGGAGCGGGCTTTGCAACCATACGCCAAGAGTACCCTGCCGAGACCAGTACCCTGCCGAGAGCCGACCCGCTTTGCGTTTCCGCCACTGCAATAAATTGGTAGCGGCACTTCCAGAAAAAGCGATTGTTGGCTAACCGCCGTCGGATTACTCGCCCGACTGGCCGTCGCCAGTCACACTGCTGCCCAGAATTCCAAAGTCCTGAGACTTAGTTCCTTGGCCCGCAGTCAGGAATCCATCCGCATCCAGGCCGCGCCGCAGCAGTTCCCGCACCGCCGCGGACCGGCTTGGCATGCGCTTTTCGAAGCGCCAGTTTTCCAAGGCAGCCAATTCCTCGGCTGTCAGCATGATCTGCAGTCGCTCGGGTCGTTCCAGCTCGGCCATTCGCGCCTCCAACCGTCAAGACCAAAAAATATGGTGAGTTAGTATGTGTCTCAATTGCAGTATAGCTAGGGGTCCCCGTGCAGCGCGTCAAGAGAGGCTGATGGGTGACTCACATAGAAGACCAACGATGAGGAAGACACGCCGATAGCACAACCCGCGCAGTCTGCTAACTACTTGATTTACTTAGGAATATTTTATATTCTTCTTGCCATCTGAAGGTCGTTGGCGCATCTTGACCACGACGGGACAACCGGCTCCTGAAAGGAAGGTTTCCATGCGCTACGGATATTCGGCTCGGCTACGGGAGGATCTCAATTCACGGGTCCTGGGCGCGCTGCGCTCGCGCGGAATGGTCAATATTGCGGTGGTTGCCGAGGACATACGATTGCGTAACCTGGACGAGAACGTCGCCCTTGAAGATGTCGAGCGGCTTGTGATGCAGACGGCCCAACTCTACGGCGCGGTGATGGAGTTGGACGGACTGACCTCCGTCGAGGCGGGGAGATTGACTTCGGTTGCCGACGATAAGCACGAACTGCCTGGCATCGGCAATTCCGACACCACAGGCGGCCAAACCGCTCCCCTGCTGGGATTGTCCTAAGGCGCGACCCGCTCTTTCAATCGACAAAAATCCGCGAGAGAGATTTGGACCGAGCGCAGCGGCGCCTTGAGCGTCCAGACAACGCCTTGTTCCCCAAATTCCAGTTGTCCGGTGCCGCTAAGCGCTTGTGGTGCAACCCGCTTGAGCACGACGGAGCCAAAACCGCGGCGCGTCGTCCCACTCAGGTTCGGCGGCCTCGTTGTAGAAGGTGATGCGGCCCTGTGTGTCGATGGTGTAGGCTGCAACGGGCAACGCTTCCAACAAACTGGCGGGCCCGACACCTGGGATTCCAATCCCCGCATGTTGGATGACGTATTCCCCTACCCCAAATTCCCCACCTGCTCGATTTGCCCGTTCCGCGGTAGCTGAAATGCACGTGCGAGGTTTCGGTTCCCCTCGTCCCCTTGGGACGGCAATTGTTCTCCTGCGAAAGGCGATCACCCGCCGGGCGGCGGCGGATCTCAGGGCTTGCGCAAATGTCGACAACGAAGCGCAACTCAGGCCGTTTTTGTCGGAACCCCGTCAACCCGAGGCGGTTCTCCCGTTAGCCCAGCCTGACGCCAGCAACAAGTCGCCTGGAAACCGTGTCGCCGACGGCAAACGACAACCGTGCGGCAAACAGGCCCTGATCGGCGTTCAGCTTCAAAGGCCGCGGAACGCTGTTTCGCAGCCTTTACGTTGCGCCGGCGGCTTCGCATCGACAGGAACCAATCAACGGTCAGAGCGTTTGCCGCTGCGTACTCTTTTCAGACATAGCCAATCGGAGTGAGGGGCATGGCTTCATCGGCACTTATCGGCATTCTGATCACCTTCCTGGTGATCGTGCTGGTGCTCTATCTCGTCCAGCGTCTGCCGCTCGATGGCCGCACGAGGCAGATCGCGCAGATCGTTGTCATCATTATCGGCATTATTTCGCTGTTGAAATACCTGGCAGTATTTTAGGATATGGATCGCCATGACATCACAAGCAATCGCAGGGATCATCGGAACGGCGTTGTTTGTCGCGACAAGCACGGCCTACGCCCGACCCGACACGCGTCCGATGACCTGCGAGGAGACGCAGCGCCTGATCCAGAGCCATCACTCGGCGGTGTTGACGACCGGCCGGAATACTTACGATCGCTATGTCCGCCAATACGGCAACGAGTGCGACTGGCCGGAGGTGCCGGTCGCTGCCTCCGTTCCGACACGTGATGGCCAGTGCCGTGTCTATTGGTGCCGGGAACCGGTGTTCGATTTCCCGAACTGACATATCCAGCAGCCTTGCGGCGGTCGTTGCCATGGCGCTCCCGGGTTCAGACGATGCATTGCGCGAGGCGACATGGAACCCTTGCGCTGCGCGTGAATTGATTGTGCGCATGGCGCTGCAAGATGTAGCGGTGTGATGCCCAACCAGATGGAGGAGCGGTCATGCCCAATGATACAAGGCGGAGCGGCAGCTGCCTGTGCGGCGGCATCCAGTTTTCGGTGACGGGAGATCCCTTTCGGATTGGCCTTTGCCATTGCAAGGACTGCCGCAAGGCTAGCGGGTCGGCTTTTTCGACGTTTGGAGTGTGGCCGCTCGAGGCGTTCGAAACGACGGGTATCGTCAACAGCTACGGCGACAGAAGTTTTTGTCCCACCTGCGGCGGCCGGGTGCCTTTGGTTCGGGAGAATGAGGTGGAAGTGACAATTGGCAGCCTCGATGAGGTGCCCACCGAAGGGCTGGAGCCCAGCTATGAACTCTGGGTCAATCGCCGTGAGCACTGGTTGCAACCCTTGCCTGCTGCCCGGCAATTCGAGCACGACCGGGTCGATGACGAGCCGACAAACCGGACAGCCGAACCAATTTCTGACGGTGTCGAGACGCCGTCTAGCTTGCCGCAACGCAAGTCGGCCTAGCGCGAGCGGCGCAGACAGCCGGCAGGCAGGAAATCGTTCTCGAAACCGCCCGATGCCGACAGGACCGGGTCCGACAACATTTCACCCGGCAGAAGCCAAACGCAAAAAGCCCGCCTTGGCGTCAATCCAAGGCGGGCGGTAGATCATCCGGCCTGCGCTGCCGTGGAACGATGGGTTGGCCAAAGCCCTGGGCTGAGACCCATGCCGTTTGTAACCGGCGATTGACTACGGAGCGTCCCCGGTCAGCTGGAATTCGTCTTGTGGTTGCAACGATGCTACGTTTTGTTTGGAAACGAGAGCTTAAGACCACGCAATATCGTTACGTCAACTATGCTGTCCAAGTATCTCGTGGTGTGAACTGAAGGAATCTTCCTGTCTTGTACAAAAGAACGCTTTGTTTATTTTCTTTCCGTCACATAGTGTAGCGAATCTTGAAGCCGGATGGGGCGGCTTTCATGCAGCCAGCGCCTTCGCAGGATCGCGGTCCGCACGTGCAATATCCACTTCACGGCAATCTTCATGCAAGCATAGTCAGCGCAAAGTTCATGCGCAGACATTGGGGGGCACCAATGGACCAGCCGAGCAAAATGGAGAACCTGCAGTTCGCGCAAGGGATGCTGCGGGAGCTTCGGCAGAAAGCCGAAGCCGACGGCCAGAAGCTTCTGACCTACCTCATCGACATGGCCTACCTTGAAGCCAGCGACCGCATCCGTGCACATTGGGTCGGCAATCACGAGCCCGAAAACCGCAGGGCCAAGGGGTAGTGTCAAGGGTAAACCCGAAACGGGGCTATGGTTGCCCCCACGGAGCGTTTGATCAGACGCTTGGGGCCGGCGAGGCCACCGGTCAGTTGGCAATACCGGCTGAGAGGTCAGCCAGAACCTCCCTCACCCGAGTCTCGCTGACGCCGCGCGTGTCCTTGACCCAGCTGGGCGTCGAAAGCGGCGGTTCGATAAAGCGAACATGGTTGTTTACAGGCCCATGCACATAGGGGCGATTCAGCCCGTAGATGAGCGCGCATGGGACGTTCAGGGCAGCGGCGGCGTGGGAAATCCCGCCATCAACCCCGAGGAACATGGTCGACGCAGCGATTTGGCACATCGCGTCAGCAATCGACGGGGTCGAGGTGAAGTCGATTGCCTCAGGAATGGCGGCGCGGATTTTTGCGGCACCGGCGTGCTCGCGCGGTCCGCCTACAATCCAGATTGCCCAGCCGCGATCATGATGGTCTCTGGCGATCGAAATGAAGCGCTCGACGGGCCATGAGCGGAAATTCTCAATGTCGGCAGTATAGAGCGCCAGTGCCGGTCGGTCGGCATCGATCTTCTTGTGCTGGCGCCATTCGTCCAGTTCGGCCGGATCGACCACAAGCCGGGGCGCCGGCCACTCTGCGCCCGAAGCCGGCTTTTCGCCAAGCGAGGCAATCGAGCAGACCTCCTCGAACAGCCGCGTCTTGCGGGGTCCGAAGGCCCATAGATGGGCCAACCAGCCGGCGGGGAAGCGATTGAGGAGGCCGAATTGCAACTCCTGCGGATAGCCGATGCGCTCCTCTATTCCGGCCATGAACGCCATCAGCGCCGCCTTGGTGCTGCTGGTCATCAGATAGGCCGTACGGTAATTTTCCTTGCGCAACTCGCCAACCAGGCGGCTGCGCTCGCCAAAACCGGGGCGCTGATGACGCTTGGCAAGCGCCCAGCCCTTCCTGACATGCGGCATCAGGCGCGCCAGCGGCGCTGCAACGGGCGAGGTGACGACATCTATGGGGCGATCAGGAAATCGCGCGGCAATGATCTGGATGGCGGAATGGCAACGGACGAAGTCGCCGACCGCGGGGAAGCCGACGAAGAGGATTGGATCGCCGGTCGTCAAGGAAGCGCTTCGCCGTCAAGGATGCGGGCATAGAGATCCAGATAGCCGCGCGCCGCTTTTTGGATGGGAAATCTCGTCGCGGCCGATTCGCGGCATTGCTGAGGCGTAAGGTCGGCGACGGCCTCGAAAGCGGCCGCAAATTCTTCATCGGTCTCAAAGAAGCGCCCGCTGTCGGCATCGACCGTCTCGGGCAATGCGCCTCGCGTCGTCGTCAGCACCGGAGTGCCGCACAACATGGCTTCGACCGGTGCGTTGCCGAACGGCTCCTCCCAGGCGATGGGGTTGAGGAAGGCTCGCGCTTCGCCGAGAAGGCGAAGCTTCGGCTCGCCGTCAACGATTCCGTGGAAACGGTATCGCCTGCCAAGGCTCTTGAAAAACAACCCTTCGCGGCGGGTCTGACTTCGGCCCAGCAGTTTCCAACGCGAGCCACCGGCGATATCGAGACCGAAATCGAATTTTTTGGCGAGATCGACGGCGCGGTTGAGGCCTTTGCTTGATCGTGCAATGCCGGCGAGAAATAGCAGGCGGTCGCCCTTTGCAGCCGACAAACGATAGGCGTCCACCGGAAAGCCATTGTAGACGAATGTCTCGCGCCCATGCTGGCGGGCATGATTGGCGCTGATAAAGCTCCAGTTCGCAACTGGCATGGGCTGGTCCGGCATAAAGCCGCGCTGCGTATTCAGCGTTGGAAATGGCACCTCGACGGGCCAACTATGGGTGTGGACGATTTGCGTGTCGCGCGGAATGGCTGCCCGGCATTCGGCATCGGTCGAAGCGTGCCGGACTTCGAAGAGCGGGTGGCTGGAGCCAGGGCCAGCGATCACCACGACTTCGTGTCCGAGACGAACCATCTCCGTGGCCAGCCATTCGACCTGACGCTGAATCCCACCGTAACCTCGGCAGGGTATTACGCCCTTCAAAACGAGCGTCACCCGCATTGACCTTGCCTCACAATGCTCTCAAGACGGCCCAGTTGCGTCACGGGCTGGGCATTGTCAAGGTCGCGCCAGCAACGCAAAAAGCCGCGGCGGCCTCGACTGGGTTACGGAATCGTTAATCAGCGCTTGCTACTATGCCGGATGACCAAGAATCTCGGCAATGCGCCCACGACCATCTCCAGGCAACAGCCAAAGACCTCCGCTCTTGGTCGGCTGGCGCCCGCCCTGTTTCCCCTTGTGGTCGTCGCGCTTGGATACATGATCGGCCGGCAATTCTTCGGCTTCTAGGGCGACTCGACTCGTCTACCCGCGCACGGTTAAGCCTCGCGCCTCGCCGGGGATGCAGTCAATGTCCACCCAACCTCCAAAATCAACCGGCGGCACGTACGCCGCTACCTACTGCCCCGCACGTAAGCAAATTTTGTGCAATCACGGGAACGTGATATTCACTGATTACCGGACAAAGGGGGCGCTGATGAGGTGTCTGGTGATCAATCTTGATCGTTCTCGCGATCGGCTGGCGCATGTCGCGTCCGAGTTCGGCCGGATCGGAGTACCATTTGAGCGTGTCTCCGCCATTGATTGCCCCGATTGCTGCTCTGTCGCCAAAAGCCCGCTGAGCGCTGCTGAGGTTTGCTGTTCCTGAGCCACCGCTCGTGTTGGGAGATCGTTGCGGACGGCGCGGATCAATATGGCGCGGTTTTCGAAGACGACGTCGTTTTCGGCGCTGGCGCCGGCTCGCTGCTTGCTTCCGATCGATGGGTGCCACGCGATGCCGATGTGATCAAGCTGGAAACGCATTTTGCCAAAGTGAGGGTCGGACGCAAGGAAGTCGCTCTCGATGATGGGTTTTCGCTTGCCAGACTTTATGGCCTGCACGCGGGCGCCGCAGGCTATGTCCTCTCCAGATCGGCAGCGCAAAGATTGCTGCGCAGGACCATGCATCTGAGAGGAGAGGTCGACTTCGTTCTTTTTCACCCAGGATTCATGACCTGCTCGCTCAACCGAATCTATCAGATCATGCCGGCGCTTTGCGCACAGCACCATTTTGTTTCGGGACGAGAGCGCCTTCCAAGCCTAGTGCGACGGCCCGGGAGGCGGCCAAAGCCGTTTCTCGATCGAATTGTCGGAGAAGCGGTGCGAACCTTCGCCTATCTTCGAAACCAGAGCCTGGCCGGAACAAAGAAGATCGAGGCCGTCGCGTTCTCAGACTCTGAGGTCGACGGCAAACCCGTCCACGGCGCGTTCGTCTATGGGCCCGAGCACGGCCACCTCTACGAGGCGGCCGGCCTACCGATCGCGCGGAAGAATAGTTCGACCGCCAGATAAGCAGACGATAGCGGCTGCGTTACGAAACAGCCTTTTCGCGGACCGGAAGCTTCCAGCCCGGCCTGACAAAGTGGCAGGTATAGCCGTTGGGGTATTTCTCGAGATAGTCCTGATGCTCTGGCTCCGCCTCCCAAAAATCGCCCGCCGGCGCAAGCTCGGTGACGACCTTGCCCGGCCACAGTCCAGAGGCATCGACATCGGCGATGGTGTCTTCGGCGACGCGCTTCTGCTCGTCGCTGGTGTAGAAGATCGCCGAGCGATAGCTCATTCCGACATCGTTGCCCTGGCGGTTCCTGGTGGTCGGATCGTGGATCTGGAAAAAGGATTCGAGCAATGTGCGAAAGCTGATCCTAGCCGGATCGAAAACGATCTCGATGGCTTCGGCATGGCTGCCGTGGTTGCGATACGTGGCGTTGGGCACATCGCCACCGCTATAGCCGACGCGGGTGGAGATCACGCCGGGATAGCGCCGGATCAAATCCTGCATGCCCCAGAAACAGCCGCCGGCAAGGACTGCACGTTCGGTGGACGTCGCCATATCATACCTCCATTGGATTGCTCCTTAGGTAGGCATTGTCGCCGGCTTCTTCCAGCATCTCAAGTGCATCACTCGTTGCCGGCCGAGCCGAACCGCCGCACGATGACCTCGAAGACGATGTCGGAAATCCACATGGCCGAGACGCCGATCAAAAAGGCGGCGGCGAGCGTCGTGGTGTCGTCGGCCGGATCGGGGATAGGCATGCCGGTTGCCCTGAACCAGGCGACGGCAGGCAGCGTCAGATACGCAGCCGCCAGCGCCCCGCAGATCGGCGAGGCAATCATCTCGCGCAGCTTGTAGCGATGGCGCGACAGTGCTCGCAGCACGCCGCCAGCTAGCCCGGCGGCGACGACCGGCCCCTTGATGCCGAGCATGTCGAAGAGGTCGTGCATCGGCTAAGGCCTCCATCCGCAGAGCTTTTGTCCCTTGCGGTTGTGCGCCAGGAGCGCTCTCGCCTCGGCGTCCGACAGGACGTCGACGGCTTCGGCCGACAGGCGCAGCGGGCTCGAAATCGCGCAGAAGCCGCCCGAAGCAGTCGTGCACCCGGCAAGCGCCACAAGCAGCGCAAGCATCAGTCCCTTGCCCATGATTTCAGCTCCTTTCGAACAGCGTCCGCCGGCAGTGCGCCGACGTCGTTCTGCACCTGCTCAGCGACCGCGCGCGCCGCGGCCTCAGCGGCCGCCAGTTTGCCGCGCTCGGCCCTGGCGCCGGCCAGCCGCTGGTGAGCGCCCCAGCAAAGGGCGGCGATGACCGATGCCAGGAAGCCCAGCAGCGCTTTGTTGCCAAGCAGGACGGCGAGGAGCGCGCTCACAGCAGCCACCCGGCGACAAGCCCGGCGGCAAAGCCGATAGCATAGGGTTTCGCGGCTTCGAGATAGGCGATGAGCAGTTGTTGAAACCCTTCCATGTCAGTGCTCCCAGCCGGATTTGCGGGCCAGCCAATGCCAGGTCTCGGTGACCGAGGCGATGGCGAGACCGGCGGCGATCTCCAGACCAGCTTGAATGTCGGGGTCGGAAGAAAATGCCGCCGCGTCGTCGGCGCCGAGCAGGCCACGCGCGACCAGAACACCGGCGCCGTAACGCAAGCCGATGCGGATGAAGACGGCGATCATGTCGAACTCCTTGCGAAAATCGATTTCAGGATTTGAAGCAGCGCACGCCAGAACGGCAGGCGTTCGACGGGGCTGACGCGCCCGCCGGTAGACACCGGCGGCATCGCACTGCCGGGCTTCGGCGAGAGCGCTGATGGCTGGGGCGGGGTGCCCGGCAAAGGTGCCGCGGGCTGTAGTGCCGACATCAACAGCGCCTGGGAACGGACCGACCGGATGCGATCGCTCCAACCCTTGCCGAAAACCGGCCAGGTCGGCAGCCGCCGCAGGAATGCCAGGCGGGCATCGCAAAGATCGTCGATGACTGCGCCCGGTGGCCTGGCGCCGACAGCTTTGAGCGTGGCCGGGCCGATCCTGCCGTCCTGTGCGGTGCCAACTGCCGCCTGCAGATATTTAGCCGCCCTGCCCGGCCCACTGTTCACGGCGAAGTCGAAGACGGCATAGTCGACACCGCCGGGAAGCTCGGCGCCCGCAGCGGCATCCCAATAGAAGCGGCGATAGACCGTGGCCACCTGAGCATCCGTGATATGGCGAAGGTCGTCCTTCGTCGAATCCGCCTTCACGTAGCGGCGGAAATTGGCCAGCGTCACGCCCTTCATGGTTGCGCCGCCGGGATCGGCCGGACTGTCGGACCAGCCGCCTTCCGATTTGAGGACGAGCGCAAGCGCCCGCGCGAAGTTGCGGTCCATTGGGGTTTTCCTTTCTGCCCGCGAAAGGCAGGTTGTCGATTTGCGAAGCTGCTTGCGGTTAGGCGTCGATCATCGAGACAACGTCGCTGGAGACCTTGGCGGGGCGGTATTTGGTGGCGTCGGCCGGAAAGGAGATCGGAACGGCGAATCGAGCGACGGCACCATTGCCGTCGGCGCCGCTGCGATGGTGATCGAAGATGCACCTCCGTATGCAGTGTTAGGAAGAATTCCGGCAAAGGTGATCAAGAAGCGCTTCGACGACGAAAATAGCCGAGGCTTATTGAGATTCGGTGGTGGATTGGGCAGACGCCATATCTCGAAAAGAGAGAGCGGCCTTTTGATCTTTCTTTTGAAGAATTCACTGGAATTTATGCTAGGCCCATGCCCTAATGACAAGCCGCCAGCTTGCATTGGTAATATTTAGAAATCCACCAGTGTCTTTGCGTGTAATCTGAACGGCACTAGAAGCCTGCGACCCAAATCTAACGACCATATTTGTAGCATCGGGAACGACACTTAGGCCTCGATTGGTGCTTGCTTCGTGCGATCCAATCGAGACAGGTTCTTCGTCTCCAATAGAATAGCCACCCTCAGCAGTGGTGCACTGTAAGAATGCAAGGTAATTTTTCGGCTTCACCCCCAGCCCATGAGCCAACGTCAGCGACCCGCCGGATGTGATGGTCTGTTGCGGGCTTTCATAAAACTTCTGAAGCAACGCCGTGGACGACTGGACATAGCGTGCATCCTGTTCGGCCTGCGACCATTGCAGCTTGATCCATCCTCCCCAGGCACCGCCAGCCTGCCTGCGCCGCCATAGCTTTTGGTCTGCCGCCGTAGTGTCGTTGACGAAATCATGCACCGTCTGCGTCCGGTAGCCAGTGCTTCCGTGCGCTTCCACAAACCCCAGGAACCAATTTACGCCGTCTGGCGCATTAGCCGCCGCCGAGGCCATATACCAGCCGTTGTCCAGGGCGTTGTTCCAATCGGTGATCGTCTGCGCGACGACACCAAGGTTGGGTCGGCTATCAAGTTTCAGATCAAACCCAGCCTTGACGAACCCCGTTGTAGCCAATTGCGTGGTATTCGTTCCAGGCGCTGCGGTCGGCCCCGTTGGCGTCCCGGTAAATGTCGGGCTGGCCTTCGGCGCCAGGCTGGACACCGCGATCCCACTATCCTTCCCCACCTTGCCCGTGGTGCCCGCGAAAGTGACAATATTGTCGGTTGCCGAAGACGCAGGCCCCAAAAAATCTCCTACTCCCGTCCCGTCGGCGCCTCTGTCGCCGGCACGGTCGAACATCAGCCAGATGCCGTTGGCCACCGTCGGCAAAGTGCCGGCGCCGCTGACATAGGCGAGCGTCAGTTTGCGGTAGCGCGTCGCCGCCATCAAATCGTCGCGCAGCTTGACCACATGGCCGTCCTTGCGGTGGTAGAGGCGAAACTCCTCGAACCAGGGCAGCAAGGTCGAAAACACCTTGAAGCGGCCGGACTGCATGCGGTCGAGCATTTCCATCAGCCCGGCCTCGACCGAGACCGAGCCGTCGGCAAAGCGGGCGTGGCCGGTGAGCATGTTCAAGCCGTGGGCGGCATATTGCCTGGCGAGCGCCGTGCCCGCCCCTTCCAGCGTCTCGCGGCGGCCGTCGCGCGGCCAGGCCCAGGGCAGCCATTCGCCCCATGGCTTCAGCGCCAGCACCTGCATCGCCGGCGTCTGCTGCGAGGCCCTGGCTGCTTTGGTGACGTAAACGATATCAGCCTCCGTATCCCAGGCGAGTTCGACGGCGGCCGAGGGATGGTCCCATCCGAAATCGAGCGCGCCGATCCGCGGCCAGTAGCGCGGCAGCCGGAACGGCTCGCAGGCGATCAGCTCCTCGGCAATGGGAAAGATGCGGCCGGAGCCCAGCACCGGAATGCCCTTGGCCCTCGCTTCGCGCTCATGTTCGGGATAGGCGGCGATGATCGCGGCACGCTCGGCCAGTGAATAGTGTTCGGCATCGTCGATGGTCATGAAGGTGACGTGACGGGACAAATGGCTCACCTCCGGAATCGATTCAGGATATGGTCGTATGATCTTGTGCGCACACTATGTTTCGGGCCAAGCGCGACGGCTCTTCCTTCTCCCCCTGTGGGAGAAGGTGGCCTCGCGAAGCGAGGTCGGATGAGGGGTGGTCCAGGGAACGCCAACGTCTCACTCCGCTGGAACACCCCTCAACCGTCTCGGCGCTAAAGCGCCGATCCACCTTCTCCCACAAGGGGAGAAGGAAGAGCGCTCACGTCACCCGCCGTCAAAAACCGCAGCACCACATCGCTCATGCCGAGCAGCGGCGTGAACGTCACCATGGTGATGCCGCCCGTCGCGTTGGTGCGCGTCAATCCTTCGGAATAGATATCCAGCGGCGGCTCCTCGTCGAACCAGACGCCGTGGAGGGTTTCGCCCTGCCACTTTTCGCGGCCCTTCTCATAAGACTTCGAACGACAGCACCGATTCATCGGCCTGGACATCGCCGCCGCCGCCCCAGCGCACCACGATGCTGTCGAGCGCGCCCGGCGCGCCGCGGCCCATGGTGGTGTGCAAAATGGCGTCGGCCGGGATCATGCCGGTGCCCCAGGCCGCCTGCTGTTGAGGCGGGCCGACCAGAACGCGCTGCGGGTTGTCGCGCGTGCCCTCGCCCGTCACGCCGGCAGCCCATAGCCTGACGGCGGCGTCGAAGGTCTTGCCCTGCCACCACGCGGGATAGCGGCCGGTGAGATGCATGGCCCATTCGGCGCCGCCGGCCCTGGTCTTGCCCAGCTGGTTGCCGGCCATGAACAGACGTTCCCGGTTCTGCGCGCCGGCGGCGTGAAACTGCGCCTGCCTGGGATAAGGCCGGTAGGCGGCAAGCTGGTTAGTCCTGCGCCTGCGGTCCAGCTCCTGCAGCAGCGCCAGATAGTGGCGGCGCGTCTTCAGGCTGGTCGCCAAACGGCCCGAGGACGGCTTCGAGGCCACGGATGCGGCGGCGGATCTCGTCATCGCTCAGGGCTTCCAGATTGTCAGATGAAACATGCAAATCCTTGGCCAGATCCTTGGGCAGCACCGATTGCACGATCTTCAGATACTGGTCGGGCTTGTCGGCCCGGACCGCGGCAATCACGCCGGCGCCATGGGCGCGGAAATCGGCGCGAACCGCGTCGAGGAAATCATCGCCAAGCGTCTTCTTCGTCCGCTTCGGCTTGGCAGCGGCGGCAGTCGCCTTGCGGCCAGGACGAGAACGCGGCGCCGTCCGGTCAGCCATGATCCGAGATCCCGGCGGGCTCGGCGGTCGCTGCCTGCTTCGCCTGCTTTGCCGGCCTTGCCCGCTTGATCTTGCCGGACTTGATCTTGCCGGACTTGCGCCGTGCCGATTTTGGCCCTGACCGTTTTGGGGCGGCCTTGCGGGCTGCATCAGCGGCCGGCGCGTGGCGCTTTCCGGCAGACGCGGCTTTCAGGCTTGCCCTGGCGATCGCCCTTGCGTCGTGCGCGCCGCGCGGAAAGCCGAAGCCGCCGATGGCATCGACAGGACCACCGCGAACCATGCCGGTCAGCACGCCCGGCACGACCGGCTCGATACGGCCGATGCGCGCCTGCGGGGCAGCGCCCTCGAACACGCCAATGGCGCTGACGACCTCGCGGCCGTCATCGTCGGTGATGATGGTGGCATAGCGGTTGGACAAGGGAGGCTTCGCGGATAAGGCAGAATGAACCGAGGATAGCGTTCCTTCACGCCCCCCTCTGTCCTGCCGGACATCTCCCCCTCAAGGGGGGAGATTGGCAGCTCCATGGTCGCGACCAATTTGCAGCGCTGACGATTGGCGAAAGCAAGGCGGCAGTCCATCTCCCCTCTTGAGGGGGAAGGCCAGAGGGGGGTGCTGTCCCGCCGACATCCGATATCCGCACGTTGTGGGCATCAGGAAAACAAAACCCGCCTCGTGGGCGGGTCGGTGGCGCAAATCAGCACCATGGACAAATCATAGCAAAGCTGCCCTCACCCGTCAATGCAGATAAGAAATAATTCCTACTCCGGTCAAAGCCTCGTCCTTGGCGGCGGCGCGCATTGCGCGAGGGCCGCATCGATGGGATGCTGGGTCTCGTCGGAGAGCGCAATGAGCGATGTGACCAGTCACTATGGCAGCGGCGGCATTGTCGAGCGCATCCTGTCGGCTGTGCCGGACGCAAAGGCCGGCAGCCTCGCAGCCAAACAACTCTATCCGTTCGATCAGCTTCATGGCCGCGAGCTGATCGCCACGCAGGACCATGCTGCGCGTCTTGCGCCCTCCGCCGGCGATCGGGTTCTGGACATCGGCAGCGGCATTGGCGGCCCGGCCCGGTTCCTTGCCGAGACCTATGGGTGCAGCGTCGACGGCGTCGACCTGACGCAGGCGTTCGTCGAGGCATCCCGCCGATTGACCGAGCTCTGCGGCCTCGGCGACAAAGTGCGTTTCCATGAGGCCGATGCGACAAGGCTGCCTTTTGCGGACGACACATTCGACGCGGCGATCTGCTTCTATGTCGGCATGAATATCGCCGACAAGGCGGCGGTCATCGGGCAAGCGTGGCGCGTACTGAAGCCGAAGGCCAGGCTTGTCTGGACCGAGGCGGTGCTGGCGGACGGCGAGCCTCACTATCCCTTGCCTTGGGCGGTGTCGGCTGTGGCCAGCCATCTCGTCGACCGCGAAACCCTGAAGGCTCTGTTTGCTTCAGCCGGATTCCAGGTCGACGACGTCATCGACGAAACCGGCGATCACGTCGAGCTGGCGTTGAAACGGGCAAATTCCAGCATGGTTCCGTCGCCCGCCCAGCAGCAGGCCAATGAGATCGTGCTCGGCGCCGAGTTCGTGCATCGGCGAAAAAACTACATAAGCAGCCTGAGCGAGGGAAAACTCGCCTCACTGGCCGTTATTGTTTCCAAGCCGGCATGAAACAAAAACCCGCCTCGGCGGCGGGTTGCTGGCGCAAATCAGCACCATGAAAAAATCATAGCATAGCTGCCCTCACCGGTCAAGATATGTCAGGAAATAATTCCTACATCGACATCGATCGGAGACTCGGCGATGCTAGCGCTACCACATCCGGCGTCAAGTCATATGCATATGTTCTAAAGTGCCATGCCGTCGGCGGATGTTGTCTGATAATTTGCCCTTTGGCATCAAGGGGGCAAAAGAAGCCATGTCTGAGGACAAAATCCGAAATATAAATCTGACCGCCGACATCGTCGCGGCATTCGTGCGCAACAATTCAGTGCCTCCGGATAGCCTGCCGGCGTTGATCGAGAGCGTCAATGCAGCGCTCGCGGCCGTGGACAATCCCGTTGCTCCGCCGCAACCTGCGCCTGAGCCCGCGGTCAACCGCAAGCGCTCGGTAACGCCGAATTTCATTTACTGCCTCGAGGATGGCAAGAAGTTCAGGTCGCTGCGGCGTCATCTCGGCTCCGCCCATGGCATGACGCCGGAAGCCTATCGCGCCAAATGGGACCTGCCCGGTGACTATCCGATGACGGCGCCCAGCTACGCCGCCAAGCGCTCGGAGCTGGCAAAGGAGTTCGGGCTCGGCATCAGGACACCCGAGGCCCCGGCCGCCAAGGCGCCGGCCAAGAGCAAGACCAAGGCGTAAAGGCACGCCCCCTCCGTGCCGTACGCCTGCTGGAGGACGTCGTGGTGGCCGGAGAGCCCAATGACGTTCGCGTGGAACGTGTCGACCGCCGCCAATGGGCGGTGCTGGTTGCCGAGAATGGCACGGTACCCAGCATCTGTTCATGGCCCAGGAAGCGGCCGAGGAGTTTGCCGACGGCGAGCGGACAAGGCTCGGCCTTCCCGCCAGGCCGCCGGCGGCGGATCCGCTGGCCTGAACAGTCCTTCAACGGGCTGCAGGATACAAGACGCAGCCTTCGACAGGCCGTCTAGCGACTGGTCATTAGCTGGCTCTTATGGAATCATTCCACTCCAACTCGGGGGAGAGCGGGATGGACAAACCAGCCATGGCATCCGTGTTCAGGATGCGGCAAGGCCAGCCACTGTTTCGGGCGTTCGCAGCGTCGGCCAAGGCCAGGCCGATCCGGTCATCGGCAGAAGGCCGCTCGGCGAGGCGATCCGCTTCGTCATCGACGCCCATCCCCATTACGACATCAGCGGCGTTTCGATCGCCTATGGCGACGGCTCGGCCCCTCGCCTCGGCAGCCGGGAGGTCAAGGCGCTGTGGGCCGAATATGGCCGCCGCTGGATGGAAGAGTAGCGCAGGCCATCAGCCGACGCCTATCGCTTGCATCCCCGTCCGGATCGTAACAGCGGCTCATGCGTTGAGCCTGAGCCAAATGGGAGCAACAGCCATGAACGTCGCCAATCTGCAACTCGAAGGCCTGCTGATGGCCGTCGCTTCGATCAATCAGGTGCTGGTGCGCAAGGGCCTGCTCACGGTCGAGGATATCGACATCGCGCTGCGCAAGGCCGAGGCCATCGAAACCGGCGAGGAGCGGTCCGACGGCATGTCGGAGTCCAACCGCGACGCCGTCAACTTTCCGATCCGACTGCTGGAACTGGCCAATCAATGCCAGCCGGAGGCGGACATGCCGTCCTTCTCGAAACTGGCCCGCATGGTCGGCCAGATGAAGGAACCCTACAACGACCAGATGTGAGGCGGTCTGCCGACGCGGGGCCTCACCCTCGGCCGAGCTTCGAGGCCAGCACGCTGCCCGGTCCATGCACGGCGGCGAACAGCAGGCCGGCGGCGAACGGGAAATGGGACATGAAGGCGCCGAACTCGGCCTGGTTGCCGGTCCAGTGCGACGGACCGTGGAAGGCAAAGCCGAGGAAGACCACGTAGACGGCGGCGACCAGGGCGGCCGGTGTGAAGAATGCTCCGGTCAGGAGGGCGATCACCAGCAGCGTTTCGAGGATCGCGGCGCACCAGGCCAGAAACAGCGGGAACGGGAAGCCGGCGGCGGCGATGTAGCCGGCGGTCATGTTCATATCCATGAACTTGAACGCTGCTCCCATCGCGAACATGGCGGCCAGGGTCAGGCGGGCGATGAGAATGGCCGCGGTCTGCCACGGCGATTGAACGGCTTCCATGATGTGCTCCAAAGGTTTGCAACGGGTTTCATCCCAAGGACGGGCGCGACGCCGCCGATCCGACATCGTCCCGCAAAATTCTTTCCCGGCGAAGCAGAACTTCTGAAAAGGCCGCCGCTTGCGGGCAAGCCTGATTGCCGCCCGCTCAGAGCTTCGCCATCAGCTCCCGCCCCAACCGCTTCGGCGGCTCGGCGCGCAGCACCACATTCGTCGTCACCGCGCCGTAGCGGCCGATGGCGTCGACGATGCTTTCGAGGTCGGGCGGCGACGGGACGACGACCTTGACCAGAAAACAATCCTCGCCGGTCACCCGCAGCACCTCGACCACTTCCGGCATGGCCGCGAATTTCTTCAGGCAGGTCTGGATGTGCTCATGCGTGGTGCGCAGGCGGATCATGGCCATGGTGCCGAGACCGAGGGCGGTGGGATCGATCGCGGCCCGGTAGCCGGCGATGATGCCGCGCTCCTCCAGCCGCTTCACCCGCTCCGACGTCGCGGGCTGGGACAGGCCGACGCGGCGGCCGAGTTCGGAAATGCCGATTCGGCCATCCTCCTGCATGATCTCGATGATTGCCATGTCGGTGGGGTCGAGCCGTGGCCGGTAATCGCCGTTTGCCATGAACACCTTCAATCCATCGGAATTCTTCGTCGCTTTCCGATGATCTGTCATTCCGCGAACAAGGAGAAGCCCTAGGAGTGGGACATCATCTGCGGCGAAGAAACAGGATTTTCCATGACCGACTTCATCATTCTGCCGGGCAGCGGCGGATCGGGCGAGGCCCACTGGCAGACACGCTGGCAACAGGCCGACCCGGCGATGCGCCGCTTCAGCCCGGCAAGCTGGGAGCTGCCGGATTTCGACGACTGGGTGGCGGCGCTGGACGTCGCGGTGTCACAGGCACAGACCCCGCCGGTGCTCGTCGCCCACAGTCTCAGCTGCCTGCTGGTCGCGCATTGGCAGGCGGTGTCGAGCCGTCGGATCGGCGGGGCGTTTCTGGTTGCGGTTCCCGACCCGGCCTCGCCGGTCTATCCCGCTTACGGAATTCCCTTCGCCGATACGCCGCGCGGGCCGCTTCGCTTCCCCTCGCTGATCGTGGCCAGCACCGACGATCCCTATGATCCGAACGGCTATGCCCGTGAGAAAGCCACACAATGGGGCAGCGAACTGCACATCGCCGGGCCGCTTGGTCACATCAACAGCAATAGCGGGCTGGGCGACTGGCCGGCGGGAATGGAGTTGCTGACGGCCTTCGTGAGAGAGAGACAGGCCGACCACGCAATCGCACCGTAGGCGCCCGAAGCGTGCGCGCGGGCTTGCCCCGACTTGTCCCGCCAGCTATCTCTCGGGAGGGCGTTTGTGAGGGAGCCTGCGAATGGTGTCCGTCCGATATCTGGTCCGCGATGTCGATCTGTCCATCGCGTTTTATACGAGCCATCTGGGCTTCGCGCTGAAGCAGCAATTCGGTCCGGCGATGGCCATCCTGACGCGCGGCGACCTTTCGCTCTGGCTCGCCGGCCCCCTGGCGTCGGCAGCCAGGCCGATGCCGGACGGCCGGACACCCGAGCCGGGCGGATGGAACCGCTTTGTGCTCGAAGTCGAGCAATTGCCGGCAGTCGTGACTGAGATGCGAGAGGCCGGCGTGCGGTTCCGCAACGAGATCGTCGAAGGTCCGGGCGGGCGACAGATTCTTTGTGAAGACCCGTCCGGCAACGTGATCGAGCTGTTCGAGCCCAGCTAGGCTTCGGCCGTCGCCTCGGATTCGGCGCCGGGCTTTGCCTGGCCTTCCCACTGCCGCTCCGCCTCTGCTTTGCGCTTCGGACAATCCTCGTAGTCATGCTCTCGCGAACCGCAATAGGAGCAGCATTTTGCCGGCGTGTCGGTTCGAAGCATTGTGGCCATGCACAAGAATGCACGAAAATTCATCCGGTTGCAGCAGCGTCTGCGACGTCGCTGCTGGGATGCGTGACCGCCAGCCTGGCGCCGCCCTCAATAGCCGCCGCCGAGGATCGGCAGAATCTCGGCGGCAGACATTGCGCGCGGCGCGTATTCGTCCGGCCTATATCAAAGTTAAATGCGGATGCTGGGCGTGAGGTGGTAGGTGATCGCGATGGGGGGACTCTCAACGCGCTCGAGGTGTCCCATGGACGTTCGAAATCTGATTGCCAAATTGTCAGCCGCGGTATTGCACCGCCGCGCCGCGTCTTCGCCGATACTGTTCAGGCCGATCCGCAACTCGCTCGCCGACATCCCGTTGAAGCCGGCGCCGCGGCCGCCTTATCGTCCGCATCGGCCGATCTGGCCGGCAAGCAGCATGTAGCTCGCCGGGCTGCAACCAGTTTGTGATTTCCTCGTTTATGGCGATCCCGTTTTCAAGGAGGCAAGTGATGAGATCGATCCGGGCGAGACGCGAATGGTTTGGATGGTGAGCGCATGAGCCGTTTTCTGCCCCTGACGATCAGATTCGTGGACGGCAGCGCGATGACGGTGTCGTCGATCGCCGACGCCAGGAGGGCGCTAGGCGGAACATGGAAGAACAAGCAGGCGGTGGCCTACAAGGCGGCCGACAGGCTGGTGGATGACGCTCTGAACGGAACTTGCCGCCCGGACATCGCCTTTGCCGCTTTCCAGAATGCCGCCGCCCAACAGGGCTTGCTGAAGCCGGCCAAGCCAAGTGCCGCCCTTGCCATGCTCGACGAATTGGCGTCGCTGGATGGGCATCGTTGAAAGACCGGCTGACGGATTGCCGGCGATGTTATGGCGAACTCCGGATGGCCTATCTCGGCTCGCGATTCATGCTGAGATAAGTCGGGTCGAACTCGGCGATTTCCACCAGCTGCTGCCAGTCCAGAATGGTTACCATGTAATTCGCCCAGCCGATCACACCGATCTTGCGCAGCGCGCCGATGACCCGGTTCATGTGGACGACCGAAAGCCCAAGCACATCGGCCAGTTCCGCCTGCGACAGGGGAAGCCGGAAACTCATGCCGTTGGTCTGCTTGACCACCTGGAGCCGGACGAACAGCTCGCACACCAGATGCGCCAGGTGCGACGTCTTGGACCGCCGGCCCATGGCCACGATCCATTCCCGGTGAATGGCGCCATCGACGAGCGTGTCCAGCCACAGCAAGCGGCTCAGATGAGGCGCCTGTTCGGTGATCGTCCTTAGCCGACTGTGGTCGGCGGCGATCACCCGGCATGGCGACAATGCGATGATGCCATGGTCCATGGTCTTGAGCAGGAAGGCGTGCAAATCGACAAAATCGCCTGGCACCTGCAACGAGGTGAACTGGCGGCCGCCATCCTCCAGCACCTTGTAGCGCGCCGCCAGACCCTCGATGATGAGCGTGCTGTAGCCTGGCCTCGATCCCTCGGAAACGATGTCCTGACCGGTGGCAAAATCCATCTCGATGGTCATGGCGGCGGCCAGCAGCCCCTTTTCCTGCTCGGACAAAGCGTCATGCTGGCCAAGGTTGAGATAAAGCGGTTCTAGCATCGAGGATCCAGTCCGAGATTTCGTGGACATTGGTGGCCTAGCCAAACGCCGGAGATCGGGTGCGGTTGCAATCGGCCGGCACGGCGACGGCTCCTGGCAGGAAATCTGCTCAGGACACAGTCGCATGGAACCATGGGTGCGGGTTGGGATTTAATCCATGTCGCTCAAAAATGGCCCCGATTTTGAGACAACGACATGCATAAAAACACAGACCTGAAGCGCGTCGCCTGCGTCCTTTCAACCGCGATGCGCCTTAGCGTTCTCACGCAGGGATCCTTGCACACATGGAACGGTTCTACTTCGACTTGTACAACGCCGAGACCCAGATTGATGAAGAGGGGCAGCTTTTTCCCAGCCGGGAGCGTGCGGGAGCCGAAGCGCTGCGCATATTGCACGATGTGGCGCGCGACGAGATACCGGAGGGCGACCACCGGCGGATCACCGTCAAGATGCTGAACGAGAACAGGGAGCAGATATTCGAAGCGTCGCTGACCATGGCGTCGCTGTGGAGTTGAACTCGTCGACCCTGTCGAGGACTGTATGGAACCTCTTGCCCTCCCCTCTGTTTCCTAAGGAGGGGCCAGCGGCAGAAGCTGCACGGCTGATTGACTGGAGGCATCTATGTCCTTGCAAAAGCTTCATCCCGAGCAGGTCGACGACACACGCAGGCTTGCCTATTCGACCTTTGCCCCGGCGCTGATCGGTTGGCTCACCAAGCGTCTGGCGCGGTGTCAGGGCGTCAAGGAACTGGGCGCCCTGGAAAAGTCGCTCATCCGCCTGATCGAAGACTCTGATGTCGATGGGCCGCAAGCCGAGGCGATGAAAGAGTTCGCCATCGAGCTGGTGGTGTCGACGATATCGGAAGCCCGCGCTCACCCCGACACCAAGAGCGATGTCGAAGCCGTTGGCGAGCGCCGCGCCGAAGGCCGCTCCGAGAACCCGCAGACGCTCGAGGAGCAGTTGCAATCAGGCCTCGAAGACAGTTTTCCGGCCAGCGATCCGCCCGCCGTCGTCTCGACCGCCATTTCCGGCGGCTCGAAGGACCTTGTCGGCACCGACGAGGTGTTGCGCCGCAAGAAGGAGGCGGCGCAGCGAAAGCAGGAAAAGGCCGACGCCGGTTAGCCGGACAAGTCGCGCGAGCCCGAGGCGATGAGAAACCGTCAGCCGAAGCGCTTTTCCGGCGACTGTCCGCTGGCCGGTGACTGTTCGCCGGCCCGCGCGACGATCGCCTCGAGCGGCTCCGGCCGGTGCAGCAGAAAACCCTGGCCATAGGCCACGCCCATGCCGCGCAAAATGTCGAGCGCTTCCTGCTGTTCGATCTTTTCGGCCACCACCGCGCAGCCGAGACTTTTGGCGATGCCCGCTATGGCCGAGACGATCTCGCGGTCGAAACGGCTTTCCGCGATATTCTCGATGAACGAGCCGTCGATCTTGATCTGATCGACCGGAAAGCGCCGCAAATATTCGAACGAGCTCATGCCGGCGCCGAAATCGTCGAGGCTGACGCGGCATTGCCGCTCGCGCGCCTTGCGCACGAACTGCTCGGCGGCGTCGAAATTGGTGACGGCCGCGGTCTCGGTGATCTCGAAGCCGATGCCGGAATGCGGCGCCCCGGTCTCGGCGATGACGGCGTCGACGAAATCCCACAGCAGCGGATCGCTCAGCGTCTGCGCCGACAGATTGAAGCCGAGCATGATGGCGCCTGACCGCATCGCCTTGCCATGCTGCGAAAGCGCTGTCCTGATGATCCAGCGGTCCAGCCGCGAGGCAATGCCGAAGCGCTCGGCGACCGGAATGAATTCGTTGGGCGGGATCAGCTTGCCATTGCGCCCGGCAAGCCGCGCCAGCACCTCGACATGGCGGCTCTCCTGCCAGGGCTGGCCGAGCAGATGGATTTCCTGGCCGAACAGTTTCAGCCGCCCGTCATCCATGGCGTCGACCGTGTCGGCGGCGACACGCGCAGCGTTGAGGCCGCCGGAGCCCGACGCCGCATCGGCCGAAAACACCGCGAAGCGATTGCGCCCGGCCGCCTTGGCCGCATAGCAGGCGTCGTCGGCGCAGGCCAACGCATCGGCAACCGTGGTGGTGGTGTCCTCGACGAAGGCGATGCCGATGCTGGCCGCGAGCTTTCGCGAGGTCGCCGGCAGTCCGAGGTCGGCGTCACGGACCGCCGCAAGGATGGCGCCGGCCAGCGCCTCGGCCTTGGCCGATTGGCAATTGGGCACCAGCAGCGCGAACTCGTCGCCGCCGAGGCGCGCGGCACGTGCCGATGCCGGCAGGCAGCCCAGAATACCGGCGGCCACGCCCTTCAGCGCCAGGTCGCCGGCGGCGTGGCCGGCAAAGTCGTTGAGCGCCTTGAAGTAGTCGAGATCGACGTAAAACACCGCCAGCGGCAAAGCCCGCTCGGTGGCGATATGCACGGCCAGCAGCCGGTCGAAGGCGGCACGGTTCAACAGGCCGGTCAGCGCATCGTGGTGAGCGGCGTAGGCGAGTTCCCGCTCGCGTTTCTTGTCCTCGGTGATGTCGCGCACGGTGCCGAGAATCTGGCCCGCCGTCTCGGGCGCCGCGATGAAGCGCACCAGCGATTCGACATGGCGGATTTCGCCGTCGCGCCTGACGATGCGGTATTGCGCGGCGACGACGCCGTCGGTCGAAAGCGGCGCCAGATGGGCGCGCTCTGCGGCATCCTTGTCGTCGGGATGCAGATAGGAATGCCAAAGGTCGGCAGCCACCTCGTCGGTGTCGGCGACCAGGCCGAATATCTCCCTGGTGCGGGCGTCCCAATAGCTCTTGTTGGCGTCGATGTCGTGATGCCAGATGCCGGTGCCGCTGGCCGCCAGCGCCAGGCGAAAGCGCACATTGACCCGCTCGAGTTCGGCTTCCGCCTCTTTCTGCCGGCTGATGTCGGTCTGCACGCCCATCAGCCTGACCGGCTTGCCCGTCTCGTCACGCTCGACAATGCCGCCGCGGTCCAGCACCCAGATCCAGTGGCCGTCCTTGTGCTTGAGGCGCAGCTCGGTCTCGATCGAGGCGGTCAGGCCGGAAATGTGCCGCTCGCCGCTGGCCAGCGCCCGCTGGCGGTCGTCGGGATGCGTCAGCTTCAGCCAGAGGTCGTCGCTGTTGGCAAGCTCGCCATCCTCATAACCCAGCATGTGCGACCAGGTCGGCGAATAGAAACAGTCGCCGCTCAAAATATCCCAGTCCCATACGCCGAGATGAGCGCGTTCGAGCGCAAGCGCCCAGAATTCGCCGTTGCGTATTTTCTCTTCAGCCATGCCCTGGTTTCGCTCACTCCGTCGCCGCCACTATGCACGCAAGCAGAGAAGAAACCGTTACCGGGTGCGCCGCGCCCACAGTGCGGACAAGGCCTGCAATCGTGGACCATGCCGTAAGGCGTCATCATGCGATTGGGGCTCGTCATGCCATTGGCGCCCTGATTGGAACCGCCCTGGCCGGGCCTGGCTCGACGATCCTTATCGCGCGGCGGCGCGCATTGTCCTCGAGCAGGCCGCGCAGTTCCTCACGGCCGCGCGCGATGCGCGACATCAGCGTGCCGGCCGGAACGCCGAGCATCTCGGCGGCCTCGGCATAGGAGAAGCCCTCGATGGCGACCATGGTCAGCGCGGCACGGCGGTCCGGGCTGATCGCCTGCAGCGCGTCGATGATCTCGCGCGCGGCGACGTTCTCCAGCTGGTCGGCGGGAGAGGCTTGCGCCTCGCCGGCCTCCAGCGGCAGCATCGAGGCCTCGCCTCGCCGGTTCACCTTGCGCATCTGGTCGATGAACAGATGATGCATGATCGTGAACAGCCATTTTCGCGGGCTCTCTCCCGTCTGCCAGTTGTCCAGCCGCAGCAGCGCCCGCTCCAGGCAGTCCTGGACGAGATCGTCGGCGGAATCGCGGTCGCGCAGCAGCGAGCGCGCATAGCGGCGCAGGCGCGGGATTTCGTCGAGAATTGCTCTCTGCTTTTCGTCCATGACCTTTTGTCTTCGTTTCGGCATGCCGTTGCCGCAAAACCGCTGCGCCCCCGGGTGAGGACAGCTTTGGCTGATCTGAAAAATTCCTCTGTTCATGCCTGTCGTCGGCTCCAAAAACGCTGGGCACTTTTGGGCGACAGGCATGACGCGCTCAGCGCGGCGCGGCGTCGATGGTGACCCGGTGTGGGTAGAAGGCGCCGTGGTCGCGAATTTCAGTCATCTCGTCGAAAGGCTGCTCATAGGCCCACATCGCGTCGTTGCCGGTTTCACCCGCCGGCAGCACGTTCCAGTAGCTGGCGTCACCCTTGTAGGGGCACAGCGTCGACCGCTCCGTCTTCTTGAGCTTGCGGAAGTCGATGTCCTCGAACGGGATGTAGAAGGAGAAGGGATGGGGCGGCTCGGTCACCATTTTGGCTTTTGCCGAGGAAGCGATGATGGTGCCGTTTGCAAACACGACGACACGCCCGTTGAAGGGCTCGACGGTGATCACCTTGCCCGGATTGCGCCTGAAGCCGGGTGACGGGTTCGCATGCTGATCCATGACTGCTCTCCTTGTCCGCTGGTGGTTCGATGCCGGTCGACGGCGTCAGCTCTCACTGGTCACTGATGGGCCGGCGACAGCGGTCACACGCGACAGCTTCTGGCGCTTTTCGAGCTGTGGCTTTTCATAGGTCTTCTTCATCGTTCTTCCTTTTCTGACGTCTGGCAGCCGGTCCGCGCGGCTGCCGGCCGTGGATCATGGCTCCAAGGGACAACAGGCGCATCTCCCGTCCGGCCGATGCGCCGCCGAAGGAAATCCGGGCCAGCGTGGCAAGAACGATTCGCATGTGTTTCGCCGCGATCCGACGGCGGTGGATTTATCTCAGCCGGGACGGCCATGCTTGGGCCGGGCGGAACACGGTTTTGGCGAATGCGGCCCTGTCAGCACGACCGCAAGGCTTGGACAGGCGCGAACAGCTACCGGCGCGGCTATGGCGATGGCTGCTTGGCGCCGGTGCACGCCGCGAAATATCGATAATAAAGGACGACAGGTGAGACTCTACAAAATCAAGATGATTTGCCAGACATTTCGCCTTTTCGGCACGAGAAGCAAAATAAATTTTCGACAGACAAACTTTCACTTCGGAAAAATGTCCATTTCATCTCTGTTAACCAAATATTAACCAAAATTATCCGATACATACCGAGGTTATTCGCTGTCGTAATCCGAATCTAAGTTATAATAATCATTGCACAGTTCGCTTATGACATTACTGTATCGTTGATGTCTTGCGAAGCATGCAACGGAGGAGCTGTAGGAGTGAAATCCGGGTCAAGACTGTGTTGCGAGGAACGGTCTGCCCGACGGAGGAAACACGCATGAGATTGCTGAAATATGCGCTGCTGGCGGGAGCGTCGCTGCTTCCCATCCTGCCCGCGATCGCCGCGACCGCGACGGGCAGCATGAATGTCCGCATCACGATTACCGACGAATGCAAGGTGCAGACGGCGAGCGATCTCGATTTCGGCTCGCACGGTGTCATTGATGCGAATGTCGACCAGACCAGCACCATCAACGTGCAATGCACGACCGGCAAGTCCTACAATGTTGGTCTGAGCGCCGGAGCGGGCGCGGGCGCAACGGTTGCTGTTCGCAAGATGACCGGGCCGGCGTCGGCGACGATCGACTACACCATCTACAGGGAAAGCACCCGGACGCAGCTTTGGGGCACCACGATCCCCACCGACACGGTCGGCGGAACCGGCAACGGCGCCATTCAGCCGCTGACGGTCTACGGGCGTGTTCCACCGCAGACGACACCGGCGGCGGGCCTCTACACCGACACCGTTGCGATCACCATAACGTACTGACAATCGATACCAACACGAGGACGATCATGCGATCCATGCTTTCATGCATCGGAGCCACGGCTGTTCTGTTGCTGTGCGCCGGTCTCTCACAAGCCGCTTCGCTCAGGGTGGCGCCGACAGGTCTCGAGCTGATCTCGCCCGACGCCTCGGCGGTTCTCAACCTCAGCAACGATGACCCCAAGCGGCCGATCAATGTGCAGATACGCGTCTTCGCCTGGAGCCAGGCTGGCGGGATCGAGACGCTGACGCCGACTACCGACGTCGTCGCCAGCCCGCCATCGACCAAACTCGGACCCAATGCCCAATACGTGGTTCGCGTCGTGCGCGTCAGCAAGGCGCCGGTGCGGGCCGAGGAAAGCTACCGCGTCATCGTCGACGAGTTACCCGACCCGTCGCGCAAGAAGGCCGGTACGGTCGCGCTCGCGCTGCGCTACTCCGTGCCGGTGTTTTTCCGCGACGCCGATGCGGCCGCGCCGGCAGTCGCCTGGAGTGTTTCGCGCAAGGGCGGCAGTCTTGTGCTGACAGCCAGCAATACCGGTGAAAGTCGTCTCCGCTTGTCCAACCTATCCCTGACCCAGAACGGCAAAAAGCTCGGCAACCGAAACGGGCTCGTCGGTTATGTCCTGGGCGGCGCGACCATGCAGTGGCCGATCGGCAGCGGCAAATCACTGTCCGCGGGCTCCGTGCTTTTGAAGGCACAGAGCGATCTTGGACCCTTCGATGCCAACGTTGCCGTCAAGGGCAAGTAGCGTCGCTGTCATCGTCGCGGTTGCGACTTTCACACCTTGCTTGGCGGTGCGTTCGCAGGAATTTCCGGCCGTGACGAACCTCGAACAGCCGGCTTCCGTTTTGCCAGCGGGCCGCAGCCTCTATCTCGAGGTGTTAATCAACGACGTTTCGACCAAGCTGGTCGGCAATTTTATCGAGATGCCGGATGGTGGGCTGGCGGCGGCGCCCCAAGAGCTGAAGGAGGTCGGCCTGAAACCGCCGGAGGACATAGCCGACGCCGGCGGCCTGGTCAGGCTCGACCAGTTGGCCGACGTTTCGTTTCGGATCGATGAGGTAGCCCAGCGCCTCTACGTCACCGCCGCCAATGACAGCCGCGAGGCGCGCATGGTCGATCTCGGCTTGCGCTTGCAGGACCGGCCGGCGCCGCAATCGGGCTTGGGCGCGGTTCTCAACTATTCGCTGTTTGCCAGCTCCAACACATTGTTCGACAAGGACGTCGAGCTGTTCCAAGGCGTTTCCGGCGGCTTCGATGCGCGCGTGTTCAGTCCCTATGGAACGCTCAGCCAATCCTTCATCGCCGGCTATTCCGACGGAAGGCTGGATGGCTTCACGCGGCTCAACACGACATGGAGCTATTCCGACCCCGATCGGCTGATGACCTACCGCGCCGGCGACTTCATCTCCGGCGGATTGTCGTGGACGCGTCCGGTCTATCTCGGCGGCATCCAGGCGCAACGCAACTTCCACCTGCGATCGGACCTAGTGACGCTGCCCCTGCCCTCGTTCGGCGGCACGGCGGCGGTGCCGTCGACGCTCGAGGTCTATACGCAGAACGTGCGCACCTATTCCGGCGACATCCAGCCCGGACCGTTCCAGGTCACCAATTTGCCGGTGTTCACCGGCGCCGGACAGGCGCAGGTGGTGTTGCGCGACAGCCTCGGCCGCGAGACCACGGCCACCTTGCCGTTCTATGCCTCCAGCATGCTGCTGCGCCAGGGACTGCTCGACTTTTCCGTGGAGGCAGGGATGGCGCGGCGCAATTTCGGCATCTCCTCCGACGATTACGACGGCCGCGTCATGGGGGTCGCCACGGCGCGTTACGGCGTGACCGACCGGCTGACATTGGAAGCCCATGCCGAGGGCGGCGCCGACCTGATCAATGGCGGCATAGGCGCTGCCTTCCCGCTCGGGGCATATGGCGCGGCTTCGCTGGCAGTCGCCGGCAGCCATCATGACGGGCGCACCGGCTCGCTGGTCGATGCCAGGGCCGAGTTCGGTTATGATGGCTGGGCGGTCAATGCCCGCATGCAGCGGGCGTTCGGCGGCTATGATGACATCGCTTCGGTGACGGCACAGCCGGTCATACTCGATCCCGATGATTTCACCCGTTTCAGCGCCGGTGTGCCGCGGGCGGTCGACCAGGTGACGCTCAGCGTGCCGATGCCGATCGATTTCTCCAGCCCCAATTTCTCCTATACCCACCTCAAGGATGCCGAAGGCGAGACTAGCCAGATCGTCGGCCTCTCCTATAGTCAGGCGATCTTCAAGCGCAGCACGCTCTATGCCACGGCCTTCGCCGATCTCGACGACCGCGACAGTTATGGCATCTTTGCGGGGATTTCGATCCCGTTCAATGACGACGTCATGGCGTCGACGGGTGTCGAGCATGGGCCTGACGGCCTCAATATCGTGGCCGACCTCGCCAAATCGGAGCGGGCCGAGGACGGCAGCATCGGCTGGCGGCTGCGCACCTCGGAGGGCGAGGTCCCCAATCGTTCGGCAGCGGTCAGCTACCGCGCGCCGTTTGCGCGTTTCGAGGCCGGCGCCCAGCAATTCGACAAGGACTTTCGCGTGACCGGCCAGATGGACGGCGCCATTGCGGTCGCAGGCGGCGGGGTGTTCGCCACCAACCGCATCCACGATGCCTTTGCCGTCGTCGATGTCGGCACGCCTGATGTCGAGGTCTTGCATCAGAACCGGCCGGTAGGCAGGACCGACAGCAAAGGCCGCATCCTGGTCACCGGGCTCAACTCCTATGAGCTGAACACGGTCTCCATCGACCCGAAGAATCTACCAGTCGACGCGGATGTCCCGGCTACCAAGGAGACCGTCGTCCCAGCCGACCGCAACGGCGTCGTGCTGAAGTTCGGCGTGTCCGAGGCGGCGCAGGCCGCGCTGGTGACGCTGGTCGACTCGAGCGGAACGCCGCTCGAAGCCGGACTGTCGGGACGCGTCGATGGCGGCACTGAAGACTTTGTCGTCGGCTATGACGGGCAGGCCTACATCAAGGGCCTCGGCAAGCAGAATTCAGTGCAGGTCGAGCGCGCTGACGGCGGTTCATGCCGGGCAGAGTTTCCCTTCGAGGCGGCGCGCGGCCGACAAGTGGTGATCGGGAACGTGGTGTGCCAATGAGAGCTGGAGGAAAAATGCTGCGCGCCGTAATCATCGCCCTGCTGCTGGTGCTGCTCCCGTCGCTCGCCCGGGCGCAGAGCTGCAGTTACACCGTCACCAGTTTGAATTTCGGCCTCATCGACACGCTGTCGGGCACCGCGGCGACATCGACAGCCACCTTCACCGCGACTTGCAGCGGCAGTTTGCCATTGCTGCTGCCCGTCCTGGTCTGTCCGCATATTGCCGCCGGCACCGGCGGTGCAACCTCGGCGGCGGCCCGGCAGATGGCGAGCGGCGTCAACAGCCTCAACTATCAACTCTATTCGGACCCCGCAATGAGCGTTGTCTGGGGCACCTATAACTGGGCCTATGCCTCGCGCCCGCCACCGCTGCTGCTGAGCCCCAATCTCTTCGGCAACTCAATCGACACCCTGACGCTCTATGGCCGGGTTCCCGGCGGCCAGGCGACCGTTCCGCCGGGCACTTATCTGTCGACATTTTCGGGCGGGCAACTCGAGTTCCGCTCCCGGACAACCCTGTTGAGCAGCAGCTGCAACACCGGCGCGGGCAACTTGGGCACCAGTCCGACCTTCACCATCAACGCCACGGTCGCCGCAAACTGCCTGGTCGCCACCCAGAACATCGATTTCGGCTCCAAGGGCGTGCTCGACGCCAATGCCGATGCCACCGGCCAGGTCTCGGTCACCTGCACGCCGTCGACCGCGTACACGGTTTCCCTTAATGGCGGCACGACAGGGGGCACGCCGACCAATCGCAAGATGTCGAAGGGCGGCGAGCGGGTCACCTACGGCCTCTACAAGGACGCCGCGCGCTCGCAGCCCTGGGGTGACGCCGGAACGCCGGGAAGCACGGTGGCCGGCACCGGAACCGGCTTGGCGCAACCGCTCATCGTCTACGGCCGCGTGCCGCCGCAGACGACGCCCTCGGCCGGCGTCTACACCGACACGGTGGTGGTGACCATCACCTACTGAGAGCGGCCATTGCCTGGTGAAAGCCAGCGCGCGTAAATCTCGCCGACGATGCCGCGGCGAAAGACCAGCACGCAGATCATGAAGATCAGGCCGGTGGCGATGGTCACAGGGAAGCCTGAGGTGGCGAGGGTGTTTTCCAGGCCGACGACGAGGCCGGCGCCGACGACAGGACCGACCATGGTGCCGATGCCGCCGAGCAGCGTCATCAGGATCACCTCGCCCGACATCTGCCAGGTGACGTCGGTCAGCGTCGCGAACTGGAAGACGATCGCCTTGGTGGCGCCGGCAAGCCCGGCAAGGGCTGCCGACATGACGAAGGCGGCGAGCTTGTAGCGGCCGACCGAATAGCCCAGCGAGATGGCACGGTTCTCGTTCTCGCGGATCGAACGCAGGATCATGCCGAAGGGCGAGTTGACGATGCGCCAGACGGCGAAGACGCCGATGAGGAAGACGGCAAGCACGACGAAATACATGTTGAGCGTGACGTTGAGATCGACGATGCCGAACAGATGCCCGCGCGGCACGCCCTGTATGCCGTCCTCGCCTTCGGTGAACGGCGCCTGGACGCAGAAGAAATAAAACATCTGCGCCAGCGCCAGCGTGATCATCGAGAAATAGATGCCTTGCCGGCGGATGGCGAGGAAGCCCATGACCAGGCCGAGCACGGCCGCGCCGGCGGTGCCGAGCAGGATGCCGGCCTCGGGCGGCCAGCCCCATGCCTTGACGGCGTAGGCGCAGAAATAGGCGGCGGCGCCGTAGAAGGTGGCGTGGCCGAACGACAGCAGCCCGGTGTAGCCGAGCAGCAGGTTGAAGGCGCAGGCAAACAGCGCGAAGCACAGCATCTTCATCAGGAAGATCGGATAGACGAAGAAGGGCGCGGCTATCAGCGCCAGTATGGCCAATGCCAGCAATACCCGCTTAAGCCGCACGGAGGCGGCGGTGCGCTGGTCGTGAAGGGCTGCCTCGCTCATCTCAGGCGTCCCTTCCGAACAGGCCGGCGGGGCGCAGGAGCAGCACGACCGCCATGATGACGAAGACGACGAGGTTCGACGCCTCGGGATAGAACACCTTGGTCAGGCCCTCGGCGAGGCCGAGCATGTAGCCGGTGACGATGGCCCCGAGAATCGAACCCATGCCGCCGACCACGACGACGGCAAAGACGACGATGATGATATCGGAGCCCATCAGCGGACTGACCTGGTAGACGGGCGCGGCGAGAATACCGGCAAGGCCGGCGAGCGCCGCGCCGAGCCCATAGGTGAGCGTCAGCAGCAGCGGCACGTTGACGCCGAAGGCCTGGACCAGCTCCGGATTCTCGGTCGCGGCGCGCAGATAGGAGCCGAGCCTGGTCTTTTCGATCAGGAGCCAGGTGCCGATGCAGATAATGAGCGAGGCCACCACCACCCAGCCGCGATAGTTGGGCAGGAACATGAAGCCGAGATTGGTGCCGCCGGCAAGCTGCGCCGGAACGGCATAAGGGTTGCCCGACACGCCGTAGTAGAAACGGAACACGCCTTCGATGACCAGCGCCAGGCCGAAGGTGAACAGCAGCCCGTAGAGCGGATCCAGGCGATAGAGCCGCGACAGCGCCACGCGCTCGACCGCCATGCCGAAGACGCCGACGATGAGCGGAACCAGGAGTAGCGCCGGCCAGTAGCCGATGCCGAGATGGACGAGCAGCAGGTAACCGATGAAGGCGCCGAGCATATAGAGTGCGCCATGGGCGAAATTGATGATCCGCAGCAGGCCGAAGATGACGGCCAGGCCGAGGCTCAGCATGGCGTAGAAGGAGCCGTTGATCAGCCCGACCAGCATCTGGCCGAGCAAGGCCTGGACGGGGATGCCGAAGATCATGGTCATGGCGCCGTCACCGAGGGTGTTGCAAGCGGGATGCGTCTGTGCGGCACGTACCCCCACCCGGACCTTCGGTCCGACCTCCCCACAAGGGGGAGGTAGGGCGGTGGCCCTCCACCCTCCCCCTTGTGGGGAGGGTCGCTGCGCAGCAGCGGGGTGGGGGTACTGCCGTGGGCTGTCGTCATCATACCCCCAACACCTCGTGCAGCTGTTGCGTGTGAGCGGCAAGCTCGCTTACGGCAAAACCCTCCACCACCTTGCCGTGCTCCATCAGGTAGAAGCGGTCGGCGATGCGGGCGGCGAAGCGGAAATTCTGCTCGACGAGCAGGATGGTCATGCCGCGCTTTTTCAAGGTCGCCAGCAGTTCGCCGATGCGCTGGACGATGACCGGCGCCAGGCCCTCGGTCGGCTCGTCGAGCAGCAGCATCTGCACGCCCGTCCGCAGGATGCGGGCGATGGCCAGCATCTGTTGTTCGCCGCCGGAGAGTTTGGTGCCGGGGCTGTTGCGGCGCTCCTTGAGGTTGGGAAAGAGATCGAAGATTTCCTCGACGCTCATACCGCCCTTGGCCACCACCGGCGGCAGGATCAGGTTTTCGTCGACGGTGAGCGTGGCGAAGATACCGCGTTCCTCCGGCACGAAGCCGATGCCGCGATGGGCAACACGATGCAGCGGCAGGCGCATCAGGTCGCTGCCGTCGAACGCGACGCTGCCGCTGCGCTTGCGGACCAGCCCCATGATGGCGCGCAGCGTTGTGGTCTTGCCGACGCCGTTGCGGCCGAGCAGCGTTACCGTCTCACCGCGAAAAACGTCGAGGTTGACGCCATGCAGCGCATGGCCCTCGCCATACCAGGCATGGAGATCGCGCACGGCAAGCAGCGGCTCACTCATGCTCGGTCCCCCTGCTCGGTCCCCATGTAGGCGACCCTGACGCGCTCATCGTTGCTCACCGTTGCGTAGTCGCCGGCGGCGAGCACCTGGCCGCGCTGCATGACGGTGATCCAGTCGCAAAGGTCGGCGACGACGGTGAGATTGTGCTCGACCATCAGCACGGCGCGGTCCGTTGCCAGCGAGCGGATGATGCCGGAAATGGCGCCGACATCCTCGTGCCCCATGCCGGCCATCGGCTCGTCGAGCAGCAGCACTTTCGGGTCGAGCGCCAGCGTGGTGGCGATCTCGAGCACGCGCTTTCGGCCATAGGAGAGATCGCCGGCCGGACGATGCGCGACATCTTCGAGACCGACGACGGCAAGCAGTTCGCGCGCCCGTGGCGTCAGTTGGTCAAGCGCGGCCAGCGAGCGCCAGAACTGGAAGCCGAGCCCGCTCGGCCGCTGCAAGGCGACGCGGACATTGTCGAGCACGCTCAGATGCGGAAAGATCGCCGATATCTGGAACGAGCGGACGAGACCCATGCGCGCCACCCTGGCCGGCGCGGTGCGGGTGATGTCGTTGCCCAACAGTTCGATCCTGCCGCTGCTCGGCTGCAGGAACTTGGTCAAGAGGTTGAAGATCGTCGTCTTGCCGGCGCCGTTCGGCCCGATCAGTGCATGGATCTGGCCGTGATGGACGTCGAGGTCGACATCGTTGACGGCGACGAAACCGGCAAAGTCGCGCCGCAGGCCGCGGGCGGAGAGCACCACCCGCGGCTTGATTTCGGCACCGTCCGGCTGGACGGCCACGGCTTGCGCCAGCGTCACTTGGTGACGAGCGGGCAGCCGCTGTCTTCAGCCTTGATGAAGGCCTTGTCGCCCGGAATGGTCGCAAGGTAGGTGTAGTAGTCCCAGTCCTTCTTCGACTCCTCGGGCTTCTTGACCTGATAGAGATACATGTCGTGCACCATCGAGCCGTCGGCCTGTACCTTGCCGTTGGCGTTGATGATGTCGTCGACGGGCATTTCATGGAGTTGCTTGGCGACCGCCTCGGTTTCGTCGGTGCCGGCCTTGTCGATGGCCTTGAGATATTGCAGCACCGCCGAATAGGTGCCGGCCTGGATCATGTTGGGCATGCGGTTGGTGCGCTTGAAGAAGCGCCCGGCGAAGTCGCGGCTCTTGTCGTCGCGGTCCCAGTAAAACCCTTCGGTGAGCACCACGCCCTGCGCCGCCTGCAGGCCGAGGCCGTGCACCTCGGCAAGCGTGAACAGAAGTGCTGCCAGCCGCTGGCCGCCGGCGACGATGCCGAACTCGGCCGCCTGCTTGATGGTATTGGAGGTGTCGAGGCCGGCATTGGCAAGGCCGATAACCTTGGCGCCGGAGGACTGCGCCTGCAGCAGGAAGGAGGAATAATCCGTCGATCCCAAGGGGTAACGCACCTCGCCCAGCACTTTGCCGCCGCTTGCCCCAACAACCTTTGAGGTCTGCTCCTTCAGCGAATAGCCGAAGGCATAGTCGACGGTGATGAAATACCAGCTGTCGCCGCCCTGCTGCACAAGCGCGCCGCCGGTGCCGACCGCCTGCGAGTGGGTATCGTAAGCCCAGTGGAAACCGTAGGGCGAGCATTGCTTGCCGGTCAGGTCGGCCGATGCCGCTCCGGTAACGATGTCGATCTTCTTCTTTTCCTTGGACAACCCCTGGACGGCGAGCGCCACCGAGGATGTCGTCAGTTCCATGATCGCGTCGACCTGCTCGGTGTCGTACCACTGGCGCGCAATGTTGGAGGCAATGTCGGGCTTGTTCTGGTGATCGGCGTTGACGATCTCGATTGGCGCGCCCTGCACCTTGCCGCCAAAATCCTCGACCGCCAACCTGGCGGCCTCGACCGACCATTTGCCGCCGAAATCGGCATAGACGCCCGACTGGTCGTTGAGGATGCCGATCTTGACCTTGCCGTCGGAAATTTCGCCGGCCGCCGCCGGCATCGCAGTCGCCGCAAGCAGCGCGGCTGAGACGAGATAGGATGCTTTCACAGATGGTTCCTCCCTTGTGGCCGACGCTGGAAAACGCGGCGGCCTTGCAATGGTTCAACAGCTCCGTCCGGTTCTCGCTGAAATCCGGGCCAGCGCCCGCCACTTCTCCTCTTGGCAACCCCTCCGCCCTGGGTGCGCCGGGAACCGTAGCATCACATTTCGCAAGGGGAGAATGCTATTTTCGTAGCATGGCGTGTGGGCGCTACCAGTCCGGCTCAATTGGAAGGTCTTCGGAAAAGCCGCTCGGGCCAGGAAGGGACAGCGTTGCGGCCGCAGCGTCCAGCAGTGCCCCCGGAAGCCCTTTGAGATGCTCGCTGTCCAGCGGAAGCGCAAGATAGCCCGTGGCAATGCGTGCTGCCGCTTCCGCCTGTTCACGATCTCTCATTGCCTTGACCGCAGACCGATCAGGCAGCGTGGCCAGCCAAGCCTTGTGCAGAGCGAACATTCGAGGGTCGACCGTCGGCATGCTTACGGGATAGCCACGCTCATCGATCGCCACAGCCTCCACCTTCGGGGCGTTGATGAGCCATTGCAGCCCCTCCATGGGTGCGCTGTCGAGATCGTCGGCAAGCTGTGTAATCGAGGTAGTGGCGTTGTCCTTGAGGACATGTCTTGCCTGCGGACGGATCAGGTCGACCAGATAGCCATCACGGTTCGCTGCCCTGAAGGCCCGGGGCTGGAGCGGCTTGAAGGACCTGTCCACTTTACGCAACACGCCTATCAGGCCGGACTGGCTTACCCTCTCGCCGGTCACGAAGCTGATGCGGCGTCGGGAATCGAAGAGCAGGTCGATGTCGCCGGTTGCCGTGAGACCGCTGGTGATCTGGACGCCCGCCAGAGCCTCGTAAGCGAACAGCGCATTCGTGCCGACGACCATCAACTGCTTGCCCAGCAGGTCTGTTTCGGCGCACCGCCGCAATATCCGTGCGGCGATGGCCGGTACCCTGCCCAACCCCATTGCCACATTGACTTTCGCCAGGCCGTTCAGGCGATCGGCCAGACCTGCCAGCAGATCCTTGTTCTGCACCCTGCCCTCGGAAAACGCAGCGAACGCCTTCTCCGTCTGGCTGCTTTTCGGCCCGAGTGAATTCTCGACCTGCCGGACCTTCCGCAGCAGGTATTCAGCACCGTTGCGCTCAACCCAGCGCATGCTGCCTGCAAAGCGCCTTTGGCGCTGGTCATCAGCACGCTGCCAGGCCTCGTAGACCTGTTGCGTATCTATGAGTTGGCGCCGCTAATTAACAATATGTTGCTATGCTTTTTCCACTATCGCAGCTATCACCCACACGCCGAGTGGAAAAAAAACAACACGTTATGTCCGAGAAAGGGAGGCCAGAGCCTCACACGCCGGTTTTTAGCTGCGCGCGCCATGGCAGCCGCTTGCCGTCGCCTCACCGCTTCTGCGGATAGATCGTCTCGCCGCGCTTCAGCATCTCGACAAAAGCCTCGATCTTCTTCCTGCGCCCCGCCTCCGTCTTCATGTTGTGCGTTCGAAACGCCAGCGCGAACCGGTTCTGGGCGGAAAGCTTTGCCAGCATCTCCTTCGCCTTCGGCTCGGCGTCGATGGCGGCCTGCAGATCGTCAGGGATCTTCATGTCCTTGCCTGAGGCATAGGCGCGGTCCCAGCGGCCGTCGGCCTTGGCCGCCTCGACCTGTTTCAGCCCGTGTTCGGTCATGCGGCCCTCCTCGACCAGGCGGGCGACATTGTCGATGTTGATCTTGCTCCAGATGCTCTTCTTGCCGCGCGGCGTGTAGCGCTGCAGAAAGCTCTTGTCGTCGAGCGGCTTGCGTATGGCGTCGATCCAGCCGAAGCACAGCGCCACGTCGATGGCCTGCTTCGGCGTGATCGAGGCGAGGCCCGAGCCGACCTTGTGGACCTTGATCCAGACCTCGCTCTCGCCGGCATGATTTTCGCGCAGCCAGGCGTAAAAACTGTCGGGATCGGGGAATTCATGAACCTTGTCGGGATCGACCTTGAACGGCGCCATCATCACCTCGTTGTTGCCGGGCCGGCTGTATCGGCTGTCGATGCCAGTTTCCGTCCGCGGCGTCGATACCCCCTAGCCTATTGCGAGCCGGCTTGCGCCCAAGCCGGCGCTCATGGCAGTTTCCCGGCTGGTCGAGCCGGGCAAGGCAGACTGCAATTCGGGGGAAATGCCATGCGATCGATGTTACTCGGCCTCATCCTTTTGCTGCCGGCCTCGGCGCTCGCCGAACCCATCGAAACCCAGAAGATCATCACCGCGCTGACCGGCGACTTCAATGGGGACGGCGCCGCCGATCTGGCGATGATCGTCGAGACCGAGCCCGAAGACGATACCATGGACATGCATTTCTTCCTGAGGGACAAAAAGTACAATTTTCTGAAACCCGCCGGCGTCGTGCATGAGCAGGTCTACGGCGAATGGAACGACTACGACCAGCCGCATTATGAGGGCTCCGGCATCGAACCGGAGTTGACCTTGCTGCCCAACGGCTCGATCAAGATCTATCTGCCGGGGCTGATCGGCCCCGGCGAGCGGACCGACATGACGCTGACCATCGCCTGGCGCAACGAGGCCTTCGTCGTCGCCGGCGTTGCCTATGACCATTACAAATACCAGTCCGTTGTCGTCTACAGCAGCTGCGACTACGACGTGCTGACCGGCAAGGGCAAAAGTATGCAGACGCAGGATGATGACAGCAAGGTGAACAGTATCGTGTCTGTCGAAGGCCAGGTCGTGCCCTTCGCGGAGTGGGACACGGGGACGCCTTTTAGGGTATGCGGGGATTGAGGGGGCAGCCAATCTCCCCCCTCGTGGGGGAGATGGCCGGCAAGGGGGCCGCTGTCCCGCCAACGCACCGGCCAGTGTCAGCCACGTTTATCCCGCGATCTTCACTGCAGATGCGGTTTCTTCAAAAAGCTGTTTCGGTCGGCGGATTTCACTCGCAGCCAAGTCTCACGACCGTCACGCACGACCCTGAGAGGAATCTCCGAACCCGCCGGATTCTGCCATAGCTTGCGGTAGAAATCGGCGAGACCGTCGACCTCGCCATCGCGCACGTCGGAGATGATGTCGCCCTGGCGCAGGCCGGCCTTGGCGGCGGGGCCGCCTTCGGCGACGCTCATCACCACGACCGCACCGTTCGACTCGGCCGAGAAGGCGCCGAGCCATGGGCGCGGCGGCTTCGCCACCTGGCCGCGCGTCAGCAGATCGTCGAGGATCGGGGTCAGAAGGTTGATCGGCACGACCATGTTGATGTCGGCGACCTCGCCGTTGCGGCTCATCTGCAAAAGCAGCGAACCGATGCCGAGCAGGCTGCCATCCTGGCCGATGAGCGCCGCGCCGCCCCAGGACGGATGCGCCGGGGCAATGAAGATCGCCTCGTCAAGCAGATATTCCCAATAGCCGGCGAATTCCTGCTTGGTGACGATGTGCGCCTTGACCGAGCGGCCGGTGCCGTCGGCAAAGACCACGGGGTCGCCGATCTTGGCCTTCGAGGCGTCGCCCAGCGCCACCGCCGGCAGGCCGAGCGGCGCCAGCGCCTGCACCAGGCCGAAGCCTGTCTCCTGGTCATAGGCCAGCGCATGTGCCGGCACGACGCGGCCGTCCTGGTCGGTCAGCCAGACCTCCTCGGCCTCGGTGATGAGATAGCCTATGGTGAGCACCAGCCCGTCGCCGCGGATAACGACGCCGCTGCCTTCCCGGCGCGTGCCCAGGGCATTGGCCGTGAAGGCATCGTCGGGAACCATGGCGCGCACGCCAACGACGGAGCGCAAGAGCGGGGAAACGGGATCGATGGGCATGCTTTCATCCTGGCAGATTATGCGTGGGCAGTATCCTCTATAGGTATGCCGCGCTGCACAGGGCGCAAGGGCTTAGGCAACAAGGCAATCATTTCAGAGGCTGGCGCTGCTCCTCGTCCGCCTGCCGGCACCTTCTCCCCCGTATAGCGACGGGGAGAAGGGAGATGGCCGCAACATCGGCGCTCTTGGCAACGCTGGCAATTGGCGAAATCAGTAGGCGACAGCGTCCTTCTCGCCGTCACTATACGGGGAGAAGTGCCCGGCAGGGCGATGAGGGGCGGCGCCGACATCGATAATAGTTCAACACAAGTTGAACCTTTCTGAATTGCACCTATGTGTTCCCGTATCTAGGTTCGGCCGACTTTTCCGCCATCAGTCTCGCGCCCTCGCGCAAGTCGTTTTCGCCCCGCCAAACCCAAGGAATTTCCCGCATGACCGAATACACCCCGCCGAAAGTCTGGAGCTGGAAGAAAGCCAATGGCGGCACGTTCGCCAGCATCAACCGGCCTATTGCCGGTCCGACGCATGACAAGGTGCTGCCGGTCGGCAAGCATCCGCTGCAGCTCTATTCGCTGGCGACGCCGAATGGGGTCAAAGTGACTGTCATGCTGGAGGAGCTTCTGGCGCTCGGCCACAAGGGCGCCGAATACGACGCCTGGCTGATCCGCATCAACGATGGCGACCAGTTCGGCTCGGGGTTTGTCGAGGTCAACCCCAACTCCAAGATCCCGGCGCTGCTCGACCGCAGCGGCAAGACGCCTGTCCGCGTCTTCGAGTCCGGTTCGATCCTGCTTTATCTCGCGGAAGAGTTCGGCGAGTTCCTGCCGACCGAACAGCCGGCGCGCGCGGAAACCTTGTCGTGGCTGTTCTGGCAGATGGGTTCGGCGCCCTATCTCGGCGGCGGCTTCGGCCATTTCTACGCCTATGCGCCGGAAAAGTTCGAATACGCCATCGACCGCTTCGCCATGGAGACCAAGCGCCAGCTCGACGTGCTCGACCGGCGGCTGGCAGAGACCGAATATCTCGGCGGCGCCTTCTATTCGATCGCCGACATGGCGGTATGGCCCTGGTATGGCGGCCTGGCGCTCGGCCGCATGTACAATGATTCCGCCGAATTCCTGTCGGTGCAGGACTACGAGCACGTACAACGCTGGGCCAAGGCGATCGACGTCCGCCCGACCGTGCAACGCGGCCGCATGGTCAACCGCGCCTTCGGCGACCCCGCCATGCAACTGCACGAGCGCCACGACGCCAGCGATTTCGAGACGAAGACGCAGGATAAATTGGTGGTGGCGGAGTGACTTTTTTACCCTCCCCCTTGTGGGGAGGGTCGATCCGCAAAGCGGATCGGGGTGGGGGTCGGCGCCAAGCACCCCCACCCGACCTTCGGTCGACCTCCCCACAAGGGGGAGGTAGGGCGCCTAGCCCTTCATCAATTTCGCCAGTCTCGGCACGCCTTCACCCACCGCGCGTTCATCAGCCAGCGTAAAGCTCATCCGCATCGTGTTGCGGCCCGAACCGTCGGCGTAGAATGCGTTGCCCGGCACGAACGCCACGCGGGCTTCCTTGACCGAGCGGGCGAGCAGTGCCGTGGCGTCCGCACCTTCGGGCAACGTCAGCCAGACGAACATGCCGCCTTCCGGTCGGCTCCAGCTGACGCCATCCGGCATTTCCGCCTCAAGCGCTGCAAGCAAGCCGTCGCGGCGCTGGCGATAGGCGCCGATCAGCTTTTCCACCTGGCCGTCATACACGGCCTCGGAGACCCGGTGCATCACCAGCTGGTTGATCGACGGGCTGTGCAGGTCCGACGCCTGCTTCATCAGCACCAGTCGCTCGACGACGCGGCGCGGCGCGCAGACCCAGCCGACGCGCATGCCCGGCGACAGAATCTTTGAGAACGAGCCGCAATAGAGCGTGCGGGCATTTTCGATGCCGCCTGAGCGTTCGCAGTCGAGCGCCAGGATCGGTGGCTGGCCCTCGCCGTCATAGCGCAGCGCGCGATACGCGGCGTCCTCGATGACGGCAATGTCGAGCTCGCCGGCGAGGTCAAGCACCGCCTCGCGTTGCTGGCGGTTCAGCGTCTCGCCGGTCGGGTTGGCGAAATCGGGCACCAGATAGGCGAATTTCACCTTGCCGCCTGCAGCGGCAGCCGCGGCCTGGTAGGCGGCGGGCGTCATGTTGCCGCCATCCGGCGTCAGCCGGTCGTAGCGCGGCTCATAGGCGTTGAAGGCCTGGAGCGCGCCGAGATAGGTCGGCCACGTCACGAGCGCTGTGTCGCCCGGCGACAGGAACAGCTTGCCGAGATAATCCAGCGCCTGCTGCGAGCCGGAGGTGATGAAGATGTTGTGCTCGTCGCAGGCGATGCCAAGCTTGCCCATCTGGCCGGCCAGCCATTTTCTGAGCGGCAGATAGCCTTCGGAGACCTGATACTGAAGTGCTGCGCTCGCCTCCGCGCCGCCCAGCACCGAGGCGTAAGCATCGGCGATCGCCTGCGCCGGAAACAAAGCCGGATCGGGGATGCCGCCGGCAAAGGAGATGATGTCGGGCTGGTCGAGCAGTTTGAGCAGCTCGCGGATTTCCGACGCCTTCATGCGCGAGGCGCGCGACGCCAACAGGTCCATCAAACTCACGAGCCCACTCCCGGGATACGGCATCTGGTCCAGCATGACCGTTCCGGCCATGCGATTTAGGTCAATCTGACTGACCTATTATCAGGCTCCCTCACCCGCTGGAATAGCCAGACCCTCATTCCGCGTGGCCCAGACGAAAAAGCAAACACATTTTGGCCGCTGCACAGGGAAAATTGTTGCGCGCCGAGGGGCGCGGATGCAACCTCATTCCGAGCGGACCGGCATAAAAAGAAAGCGGTCTCAACAAGGGGGGTTAAAATGACGCTTGAGCTCATCGGGGCCGGATTCGGCCGCACCGGCACATGGTCGACCTTTGCCGCGCTGAACAGGCTGGGCCTTCCCAGCTATCACATGCAGGAAGTCATCCTCAACAAGGCCAACAAGGGCCATCTCGACTTCTGGCGCAAGGTGGCCAACAGCCCGCCCGGCAGCCAGCACGACTGGACCAGAGTCTTTGCCAATTACAAGGCGACGGTCGACAATCCGGGATGCTGCGTGTGGCGCGAATTGATGGCCGCCTATCCCGACGCCAAGGTGCTGCTCACCCTGCATCCGCGCGGCGCCGAGGCCTGGTACGACAGCACCATCGACACCATCCACTTCACCGAGACATTGTGGCAGTTCAAGGTGCTGGAATGGCTGACGCCGTTCGGCCGCAAATTCGGCGACATGTCGCACAGACTGATCTGGGGCCGCACGCTTGCCGGCGTGATGGACGACCGCGCCAAGGCGGTGGCGCGCTACAACGCCTATACCGAGGAGGTGATAGCGGCCGTGCCGCCGGAGAAGCTTCTGGTGTTCAAAGTCAGCGATGGCTGGGCGCCGCTCTGCGGCTTCCTCGGCGTGGCGCTGCCCAACGAGCCCTTCCCCAACCTCAACGACCGCGAAAGCGTGAAGAAGATCATCCGCGACATCATCAAGGGCAGCTACATCATGCTGGGGCTGTCGGTGGCGGCGGTGCTTGCGGCGATCGCGGCGCTGTGGTGGTGGCTGGGGTAGCCGCCGGACCGTCAGAATATTGCTACTTGCGCGTGATCCAGCCGAGCAGATCCGGCTCGACGTCTTCGTGGTCGGTCAGGTCGCGAACCAGGGAGGCGGCGAGCGCGCGCCAGCACTTTTCCGGGACATTGTCTTCCATCACCGATTTGATGAAGGCGGCGCGCAGGATGGCGCAATCGAAGGCGGATACATCGAAAAGCAGTTCTGCCATTTCGGTTTTCCCCGCTCACATCGGGCGGGCGGGCCTGTCGAAGCCTCAGGCGCCAGCGTCCCATATACATGGTCACGACAGCGGATTCATACTCTTGCCGAACCAAGGTTCAACACAATTCGATTGTACGGTTTTTACCAAGCGATTGCGGTTCGTTGCCCGCTTTTGCGCCGATGCTAGATTTGCCGGGCGGCCTCTCCCCAGATGGCCGCAAATGGCCGGCGCGGCTCTGGCAACATGCTTTCACCGGCATTCGCGTCGGCCATTTCCAGCGGTGCCAGGCTCAGCCCAGCAGGCGTTCGTAATCGGCCTCGGCCTGGCCGTAGAAACCGTCGGCGACGGCGATCAGGCCATCGCGGTCGCGAATGACGATCTCGCCGCGCCTCGACCGGATCAGGCCGCGCCCTTCCAGGATCTGTAGGCCGATGGTGACGCCCGGACGCCTGACGCCGAGCATGACGGACAGGAACTCATGCGTGATCTGGATCTGGTGGCCGACCACCCTGTCGTCACACATCAGGAGCCATCGGGCCAGCCGATCCTCGAGCTTGGCGCGGGCATTGCTCAGCGCCGTGGATTTGGTCTGGCCGTGCAGATAATGGGCATAGCGCAGCAGGAAGGCGCGAAGCGTCGGGCTTTTCTGCAGCGCTGCCTTGAACGGCTCGGAACCGATGCACACCGCCTCGCCCGGCATCTGCATGTAGCAGTCATGGGGCGCCCAGTCGGCGCCCATCACCAAGGCGGAGCCCGACATGCCTTCGTGGCCGATGATGCCGACCTCGGTGTCCAGGCCCGGCCGGTTCCTCGCCACCACCGAGGCCAGGCCGCTTTCCAGGAAGCAGACCGAGGCGACCGGCTCGCCCGCCATTTCGAGCGGGGCTTTGAGATCGAGCACACGATGGTGCAAATGCGGCGCAAGCAGTGCGAAGTCGGCCGGGTTCATGCGGCGCAAGAGGCCGCTTTTCTCCTTGCTGACCGACTGGTCCATCGCTCTCTCCCCAAGGGCAAGAGCACATGTCATCTCCCAGCCGTCGGCGCCCTGCCCAAATGCAAACGGTCATTGGACGATAGCTGACTCGGATTCAGCCATTGTACTTCGTACAAAACCGACAAATCAGGGGCGACGCCCCATGGATCAATCCAGCAGCTTTTCCTGGATCAGCGCTTCGGGCGGTCAGCCGCAACCATGCGCGCTTCGCGCACGATGGACGAGCGATCGTTGCCGATCAGCGATGCGATCTCTTGTATCTGCTGCTCGGAGGCCCCGGTTTACCGCGCCAAGGCCGCGAGCGCCTCGGCGCTCAGACCGGACTGTCTCGGTTGCTCCGCCATGGCTCCAATGCCTCCTGTCGGGGCAGGAGTGCGATGGTCGCTCCCAAGCGTCAGCGCCCATTGATGTGGCCGACGATGCTGCACTGTACGCTTCCGAACAATCGATGGCGAGCGATATATTAGCGACGCTGGATGCGGCCCTAGAACGGCAGCCTTATCTCATCGATCGACCTCGTCTCCGTCCAGCCAATGTCCTTCTGGATCTCCGTCGGCAGCGCATTCAGTGCGCGCACGGTCTTCCTGTGCTTGCTGGCGCGCGCCAGGGCAGCGCGAATTCTGCTGAGACTTTCAAACATCGGTTACCTCCATGCAGCAGCAGAGCGCTGCCTTAGGCCCGCTCTTGCACGGCCTCTGTAACCGATCGATTGCGCGGCAACGGTGAAGCGCTTCACAAACCGATGCCGCCCAGAAACATTTGTATACAAATCAATTCAGGAAACGGGAGAGTCGCTAAGGAGGCCGCGCCAGACTGCCCGCGTCCAAAAGGCCGATATCCGCGTCGAGCTTGCGGGACGCTGGACCAAGGGCATGACGGTCTGCAATTTCGAGAAAATGGGCGGCATGCACCATTTCGGCGGCACGGCGAGCGAGCAGACCGACTTCCGTCACACCGTGGCGGTGAAGCTCGACCATGCGAAGTTTTGCGATCTGATCGTGGCTGCGCTGGGCCGGTTCGTGTAGGCCAAGGGGTGACTCCCTCTTCCCGGGCAATCGCATGGGATTGCGCCAGCCCCTTATGCGATTGCCCTGCCCTCCTCCGCGCCATCGCCGGCATCGTCGTCCGCCCCCTCGGCTATGGACGAATCCCATCATGCGCAATAAGGATGGGGTCTGCCGTGGCGCTTTCGCGCCGGGGCAGGCGACGTTCGTTCAATGACGCTGCGCCGGGCGCCTTTGACGCCGCCCCGCAAAAGTGTCGATACCGGGGGATCTGGTCATGACCGACAACAAGCCGACCGTAGATGTTACCAAGGACTGGCAGGCAACGCAGGGCCAGAAGTCCGGGGCCACGCGGCTGCGCCTGTTCGCCGTGCTGTCGTGGGTCATCGCCATTGGCGGCGAGATCGCCGGGATCGTCTTGCTCTACAAGCACAAGTTCGACCAGGGCAACCTGCCGCTGCTGATCGGCATCCTGGTCGGCATCGCGATCTTCGCCATCGTCGGCAGCCTGCTCTGGAAGGCGGCCAACCGGAAGGACCCGGCCCGCGAATCCGACACGTTCAGGTTCTTCGTCCAGAACCAGCTCGGCGCGATCATCACGCTGATTGCCTTCCTGCCGCTGGTTATCCTGATCCTCAACGACAAGAACATGGATCCGAAGAGCAAGAAGATTGCCGGCGGCGTCGGCGCGGTGCTGGCCGTGCTGGCGACCCTGATCGGGGTCAGCTACCAGCCGCCGTCGGTCGAGCAGTACACGCAGGACATGAACACCTGCGCGGAACAGATCAAGGCGGGGCAGCCGACCACGGCCTGTTCGCCCGAGGTCGCCGCGCAGGCGCAGGCGATCGCCACCGACTCCACCACGGTGGCCGCGGCGACGAAGGACGCGGCACACCCCAACGGTCAGGATATCGTCTACTGGATCGCGCCGGAAAACGGCGCCGCCAAGTCCGACACCGAGCATGTCTTCCACCTCTGCGCAGCGGTCAGCCCGCTGAAGGACAAGACCGTCAACAGCGGCTCGGTAACGGAAGCCTACGCCCAGAACGCCATCCGCATCACGAAGCAGATCGAGATGGAACAGAAGCAGTGCGGGTTCACGGCGGCACCGTGAATGAGGCTGCGGGCTGGCGAGCCTAGTCGGGTGCGCCTGCGGCATGGCGGCAATGGCGGCTTGGTCTTTGTACGGCTATAGCTTTTTGAAGAGCTCGGGAATGTTCGGGCCCGCCTTGCCTGGCCGCAGTCTGATCCCGTTCTCGAAGCCGTTCGGCCTCGCGCATTGAAAACCTTGGTGCGCAAGGAGCGCCATCAGCGAGTCGCGGCGAAGTGGTGCAGGTGCTCGTTGGGCAGATGCAGCGCGACGTCCGGAACCACGCATCGCCATCGGCGCCGAACTCGCGATGAAGAGCGTGCTTCCGAGACGCTGGGTTCCTGGCCCAGCTACCCTGCCCGACTTGTGGAAGAGTGTCACTGCGGTGACCCCACCCCAATAGGAATAGAGCTGCGCACGGAAGGTGGGACGGCGATACTGACAAATGCTAGCAGGTAAGGTGAAAAGTATCTAGACAGTAGAATATCATCGTGACAGGTTCTCTCCGGGCCGAGGATTTAAACTCCTCAATTGGGAAACAACGATAATCCGTAGCCAACTTTCTGCGTTAATTATCGTGCCTTCAGGCGCGCGATAATAGTTTAACCGGCACGGACTGGGGGGAAACATATGCGTGTGCTGCTGGCACTGTCCGGCCCTGTTGGCGTCGGGAAGTCAAAATTTTGCGAAATCCTCAAGAAGCGCTTCGCGGCCGATTGTCTCTCGACACGCGATCTTCTTATCGCCTCCGGAGCTAAGAGCGAGCGGGAAGACCTCCAAGCGGCCGGCGAGCGCTTGGATCAAGAAACGGATGGCAAGTGGGTCTCCGATGCGCTCGCGGCTCATCTTTCGGATGATGGGCCAAGTGTTGTCATCATCGATGCGATTCGCATCAAGAAACAGATTGATCACATTAGGCAGGCCTTCGGCGATCGATTCCGCGTTTGGCACGTTTTTCTCGACGCGAGCGACGAGATTTTGGAAGATCGCTATGCCAACCGCAAAAAAAAGATCGCGGAATTTGCTACATACGGAGAGCTCAAAGCGAGCCCGACCGAAGCGCGCATTCGCCTTCTCAAAGGCGTGGTAGATCGCGCAGTAGATACATCCCGCTGCGAACCAGCTTCAGCTGTTGCGCAGGCCGTGGCCGGATTAGGTCTCTATCCCCTCCAGCCGGAGCGGCTCGTGGACGTGGTTGTCGGCGGCCAATACGGCAGTGAAGGCAAGGGGCATATGTGTGCCTATCTCGCGCGCGACTACGATTTGCTCATTCGTGTCGGCGGTCCGAACGCCGGACACAAGGTGAGGCACCCTGAATACACATACGTTCAGCTGCCTTCAGGCACCCAATCTAACCCGAACGCCGGTATCTTAATCGGCGCGGGCGCCACAATTTCCCTTCCAGTGATCTTCAAGGAAATCAAGGATCTCAAGCTTAACCCAGATCGGCTATCTATCGACGGACGAGCGGTGATCATAGAGCCAAGTGATATCGAGTACGAAGAGCGCTCGATGGATGCAATCGGCTCCACTAAAAAGGGTGTCGGCGTTGCTACGGCGCGCAAGATTCTTGGACGCGACAAGGAAATTCATCTCGGTGCAAAAGTGCGCCTGGCAAGAGACATTTCTGATCTCCAGCCGTTTATCGTTGATGGCGGCGAGGTGCTAGAGCGCGCCTACGCAAAAGGGAAACGCATCTGCCTGGAGGGGACGCAAGGCACAGATCTCAGCCTGCATCATGCCGATTACCCTTACGTTACGTCAAGAGAGACGACGGCATCAGGATGTTTGGCCGACGCCGGCATCGCGCCCGGCCGCGTTCGAAAGATCGTCATGGTGACTAGAACTTATCCGATAAGAGTGGGCGGCACCTCGGGCGAAATGGCTCGACCAATCGAAGCACAGATAATCGCAGATCGCTCAGATTTGCCGGTCGAAAAAATTCAAAAAACTGAGGTCGGGACGGTGTCAGGAAAGAAGCGTCGGATCGCCGAGTTCGACTGGGAGCAAGTTCGTCGCACCGCAGTTATCAATGGCGCAACGGATATCGCGCTGTCTTTTTCTGACTACATAAGCGAGCTGAACCAACGGGCGAGGAGCTACCAGCAACTCACGACCGAGACCCGAGATTTCATAGAGGGCGTTGAACGGGTTGCTAACGCGCCCGTATCTCTGATCTCGACTCGATTCGAAGCGCGAGGAATCATTGATCGGAGGAATTGGAAATGACCGCCGACGAGCTCATTGCTCTCCACCCTCGTCTTTGGCACATGGCGGCGGACGCAAGTTGGCCAGCAATCCAGAAATATGGGCTCCTTAGTACATCTTCGTTGCTCGATCTATACGGCTACGATGGGGACAAGCGACTCGCGTTAGAGAGTATCAAGCGTGCGGAATCGGTTAAAATCATCGCGCCCGGGCTACCAGGGGCGACCGTTCGCGACCAAAAGCCGATGTCGGACAAGGCCCTTAAAAAGTGCCTTCAGGACGGACTTACGCCAATCGAATGGTACCAGTCGTTGAACGAGAAGGTATTTTTCTGGCTGACGCGCGCTCGGCTTCAGACATTGCTCGCGGCTTACGCGCATTCTCCGCAAATTGTCCTGACCCTTGATACCGCCACCGTAGTCGCAGCGCACGCAGAGAACATTTTGCTTTGTCCGATTAACAGCGGATCCACGATCATGAACCCGGCTCCGCGGGGAGCGGAGTCATTTCTGGCAATCGAGGATTTCCCTTATGAAAACTGGAGGCTGAAACGCGGCAACAAACGGAAAGCCGTCGTCGAGCTCGTCGTGACCGGAGGCGTTCCGGATGTCAAAGACCATGTACTTGCTGTTCATCGGATCGTGGACGGAGCCGTTGCTGAAATATGGCGTCGGCCGGGCGACATTGGAGACGTAGGACCCTAGATAATCAGCTCACGATAACACGCGCTGGGCGCCCTGCCTTGCGGACGACATCCGCGATGTGGCTAGTGAGGCCAACATTGCCTACCAGGTGCAGGCCGGCCGTGTCGGGCAGAGCGCGAAGCTTAGCCCGCAGCTTTTCGAGCCCTTCGGTAACTTCAAAGCGCACCCAGCTGTCCGCGTCACCCGGCACCAAGATTTTCGGCGTACTGTGGGTCGCCCCTAGATGGAGTTGGACAATCCAAACCCTGTCGCCGTCGTGGACCCACTCGAAACGCACCGGCCCAAGAACGGAATCAAGACTATGATGCGCAGCGCGAACGTCCGCGATGATTGTGCCGGGCAGCAGTTCCGGGGGGCTTACGCCGAGCATAAGGAGATCGCCCTCGCCTTGCCGTCCCTCGATAATAAGAGCGCCGTCTATTGCCACGATCGCTGCCCCTGAAAATTTGGCAGGCACAGCAGCCTGACAAAGCACCGATGAAATCGCCCCCCCGCTGGGGTCCTCACGCGCAAGGAGTGAGAACGGATCAGTCCATCCCTTAACTGTCGTATAGAGCCCTGGCTCTGGTTCGCGAGGGCAAGTTCGTGTCCAGACTTCTTTGCTGCCAGTCGAAGAGCCAAATGTGAAAGGCGAAACGCGTCTCGGGATAACAGTGGTTTTGGGCGTGGGCAGGCCAACAGCTTGCGACATAAGCAAGCCAAATGCCTTATCGCCGATATGCCGACTGAAATTATTAGGCCAGGTCAATCCCGGACGGTGGCTTTCGGGTCCGGTAGCTTCGTGCTCCCAAAGTAGCGTATGTGTCTGACGCCATCCGCGAGGCTTGGGGTGAACGCTAAACTCGAGCCGGACTCCTTCAGTTGGGCCAAGGTCGGGCCTGAAGCCATATACAGTCTCAAGAATCGACATGCCCCACGTAATCGGCAACGAAGCGACACCGTCCTTTTCAACGCAGCGCGGCGTATCATCAGGCGCGAACTCAATGACACCTCCTTGGGAGACGCCAGAAACGCCGCCGTCGCGTACATCTACCGTCTCATTGGCGATGACGAACAGCTCGCTGCCGAGCAGCCGATCGAGCGCAGAGACGGCGTCTTCGACATTCTTAATGCCATAGATGAATTCGCGACTACGCGGATCGTCGGGGCTAAAACTGCGGAGATTAATCGACCCATCGGGGCTTAGCCGAAGTAAGGTCTCAAGCGCCATCCTCGCAGAGAGAAACGGATCGTTCGGGGCGTGTCCTGCTACCCTGCTGAATTCCTGCCGTGCTCTTCCGTTTTCGGGCGAGAAGCTGACAAATTGAGCTACGTTGCCCGTCTCCGCTAACCGGTCTAACGAACGATCTTTTCGGATCGGGTTATTGTTTCGACCTGCGCTTAATATTGCGGTTGACCCGAGGGTGACTGGGGGGGCAGGTTGCATCTCATTAGCTTTCGGCTCAACAGCGGTGCCGTCAAGTTCCACCACGTCAATCGATCGAAGAACCGGCACTTAAGCAACCCGCGATGATCGTGTGCCAGCACCATTTCCGGATCGGGGGCGCAGTTCCTCAAAGCGCTTTAGAAATGCTACTCGCGCCGTTCGAGGTGACAAATGTCTAACCGTTACGGAAGCGGGAACGATCCCTTCTTCACGAGCCCACAATGATGTCTCAGGCGGCATGATCTGCGCTTGCTCGGCTGCCAGCACGCAAAGATCGGCTCGCTTGATCTCTTTTGGCAAAGGCGTCGTCACGTCAAAACGCTCAAATATCGCTGCCTCTACCAGCGCCTCAATTCGCTTGAAATCCGGCAGAAGCTGTTTGAGAGGCCTTGTCACATCCCCGATAAAAGCTTCTGCAGCGTCGTGCATGAGCGCGCTATACTCGTGGCCGCGAGCCACTTCGCTTACCAACAAGCTGTGCTCGGCAACCGAATAAAATGCTGAGCACTGACCCGCGTAACGGCAAATGTGTGAAAGCCCATAAGCGATGTCTTCGATAGAAAAAGCGCTGTTGGCCGGATCCAGAAAATCAAACCATGCACCACTTTGAAGCATCATCCTCGGGCCAACGGCAAAATTTACAGCGATCATCGTATTACCTCCGGATAGCTGCTGATATCCAAACATCGAACAGCGGCCTTTGCGCAAGGCGTGAAATTGGTTCTCCACCCGTCGTACACAGATTGCCTGCGCTGAAGGAGTCCTCAAGCGAAGTAATCAACCTGGAGTTGCTTCGCACGCTTCTGGTTGGGGATCAATGCTGTTAAAATCCGCACCCAGCGCCTTCGGCAGCTCGGTATCGAAGGCAACCTCCCACAGGACAATCGACCTTAAGGGCAAAACAAGGCCCCTCCCGGGGCCTTGCGCATCAACTCAGTAGCGGCCTCCGCCCCCTCACTTCCCCATCAGCTGCTTGGCATTCTCGGCCGTGATCGCGGTGGTCTCCACCGTCACCGTCTTGTCCACCTCGGTCGCGCAATCCAGCAGGATCTTCTTCGACATCTCGATCGCTTCCTTGGCGCCCGTCGGGTAGGTGAAGGTTGCAACCCAGTCGCCCTTGGCCACCGCCTCGATGCCGCCTGCCGGGCCCGGCAGGCCGTCGGTGCCGATGATCTTGACGTCCTTGCCCGCGCCCTTGGCGGCGAGCAGCGCGCCGGCGGCCATCATGTCGTTGGAGGCGTAGAGCACCTTGATGTCGGGGTGCGCCTGCAGCATGGCGGCGAAGGCGACCTGCGCTTTGTCCGGCACCCAGTCGGCGGCCTGCTCGGCGACGATCTGGACCTTCGGGTTGCCTTTCACGCCTTCCTTGAAGCCGTTGAGGCGCTCGACGGCCGGCGTCGAGCTCGGCAGGCCTTGCAGCACCGCCGCCTCGCCGCCATCGGGCAGCAGCGTCTTGGCGGTGTATTTGCCGGCTTCCTCGGCGATCTTGAAATTGTCGCCGCCGATGAAGGCGGTGTAGTCCTTGCCGGGGTCGCCCACCGTCTTGCGGTCAAGCTCGATGACCGGGATGCCGGCATCCATGGCGCGCTTCACCGCCGGAGTCAGCGGCGCCGCCTCGAAGGGCGAGATCAGCAGGATGTCGACCTTCTGGGTGATGAAATTGTCGACCTGCGAGGTCTGCGTGTTGACGTTGCCGGCGCCGTCGGCGATCTGCAGCGTGAAACCAGGCACTTCCTTGGCGGCCGCCTCCAGCTCGTCATTGACGTGCTGGCGGTAGGGCTCGGCATTGTTGGCCTGCGAAAAGCCGATGACGAACTGGCCGTCCTTGGCGCAGGCTTTCACCAGCGGCTCGGCGGCGTAAGCGGAGCCGGCAATGCACAGGCCAGCGCCGGCCAGCAGCACGGCCTTGAGGGTCGATCCTCTTAGTGTCGTTTTCATAACTCACTCTCCTCCTCGTCCGGCCGGGGGGCCAGACCTTGGTTTGACGTTCACGTGTTGCCGTCTCCTCCTTGTTTGTTTGTGCATGTCGTCATCGCAAAACCTTTTGCGCGACATGCACTAACGACCCAACCCCTCGCGGCGGCGAACGAGGGACTGAAGCACTGCCGCCAGGACGATGATCGCGGCGGTCGCGAGCAGCTGCATGGCGGGCGTGATGTTGTTGAGCTGCAGGATGTTGGCTAGCGCGCCCAGCATGATGGTGCCGGCAACGGTGCCGACCATCGAGCCGGCGCCGCCGAACAGGCTGGTGCCGCCGATGACCACGGCGGCGATGGCCGTCAGCTCATAGCCCATGCCGTCATTGGCGCTGCCGAAATTGAACTGGCCGGCATGGACGATGCCGGCAAGGGCGGCGGCAAAGCCGGTGATGGCATAGACCGAGATCTTCACCATCGACACCGGCACGCCGGATATGCGCGCGGCGCGCTCATTGCCGCCGACGGCAAAGACATAGCGGCCAAAGCGCGTGGTGTTGAGGACGATGGTGGCGATCGCGGCAAAGACGACGAACACAAGCGTCGCCACCGGCACGGTGTTGTTGAACAGCCGCTCGCCCAACACGGCGAACACCGGCGGCGCCAGGCCCGGCCCTTCGCCATAGGAAATGTTGATGTACTGGTTGCCGGAGACGACCAGCGCCAGCCCGCGCGCGGCCTGCAGGCCGGCCAGCGTAACGATGAAGGGCTCCAGTCGGAAGCGCGTCGAGATGGTGCCCTGGATGGCGCCGAAAACGATGCCCAAAGCGAGCACGGCGAGGATGGTGGGGATCAGGCCGAAGCCGCCGGAGATCATCATCGATGCGGTGACGACGCTGGACAGGCCAAGCACCGCGCCGACCGACAGGTCGATGCCGGCGGTGATGATGACGAAGGTCATGCCGATGGCGATGATGCCGGTCTCCGACACGGCGCGCACGATGTTGGCGATGTTGTCGGGGTTGAGGAACAGGATTTCGCCATGGCGGCGCGGCGAGAAGATGATGCCGCCGATCGCCACCAGCACCAGGCCGATCAGGCTCTGGAAGCGCACGATGAGCGCCAGCGGGTCGCGATGCTTTTGAGGCGCCGCCATCACCGGGCTCGCTGCCACTGGATTGTTGTCCTGAGACATCAGGCCTCCCTGCCGTTAGCCGCGGCCAGCACCGTGTGCTCGTCGACGCCGCCCATGAATTCCGCCACATTGCGCCCCTGGCGCAGCACCACGATGCGGTCGCACAGACCGATCAGCTCCGGCATCTCGCTGGACGCCACCAGAATGCCCAGCCCCTGCGCGGCGAGTGCCCTGAGCCGCTGGTAGATCTCGCCCTTGGCGCCGACATCGACGCCGCGCGTCGGCTCGTCGAGCAGCAACAGGCGCGGATTGCCGAGGATCTCCTTGGCCAGCACCACCTTCTGCTGGTTGCCCCCCGACAGCGCGCCGACGGCGATATCGGGGTTCTTCGGCCGGATATCGAACTGACCGAAGGATTCCTTCACCGCCTCGGCCTGGCGGCGCGGCGAGACCAGCCAGTTCGGCGAGATCCTGGATATGACCGACATCACCAGGTTGAGGCCGACGGCCATGCGCAGCATCAGGCCCGAGCCCCTGCGGTCGTCGGTGACGAAGGCGATGCCGGCGTGGCGGGCAGCGCTGATCGAATCCAGTTTTACCGGCTTGCCCGATATGGCGACCTCGCCCTCCCAGCGGCCGGACAGGCCGGTGCCGTAGAGCGCGGACAAGAGTTCGGTGCGCCCTGCCCCCATGATGCCGGCAAGACCGACGATCTCGCCTTCATGGACATCGAGCGAAACGCCTTGCGGCGCCTGCCAGCCGGCGCTGTCGCGGGCGAGTTTGAAGCTGGCGTTCCTCAGGCTGAGCAGCGGCTTGCCCGCGGCCTTGGCGCGTTGCGGATAGAGTTCGTCCAGCGGACGTCCGACCAGCAGCCTGACCAGCTCGGCCTGCGGCGCGTGCGGCTCGGTGATGCCGGCGACACGGCCGTCGCGCATTACCGTCACCCGGTCGGCAATGCCGGGCACTTCCTCCAGCCGGTGCGAGATGTAGACGATGCCGACGCCGGTGGCGGCGAGCTTGCGCATGATATCGAACAGCCGCTCGACTTCGCCGACGGTGAGTGCGGCCGTCGGCTCGTCCATGATCAGCACGCGGGAGGCGTAAGACAGCGCCTTGACGATCGCCACCACCTGGCGCTGGCCGATCGACAGATCCGCCACCATGGCGGCCGGATCGATGGCGATCTCGATGGCTTCCAGCCGCTTCTTGGCCTCGCGGCGCATTGCCGGCACGTCGAGGAAGCCGCCCGGACGCATCAGTTCGCGGCCGAGGAACAGATTGGCGGCGACATCCAGCGACGGCACCAGGTCGAGCTCCTGGAAGATGGTGGCGATGCCGGCCGCTTGCGCCTCACGCGGGTTGTTGAAACGCACGGGTTTGCCGTCGATCTCGATCGTGCCTTCGTCCGGCGTGTAGACGCCCGACAACAGGTTCATCAGCGTCGACTTGCCGGCGCCGTTCTCGCCGAGCAGCGCGTGGATCTCGCCCGCCTTGAGGTCGAAGTCGACACCGCGCAGCGCCTGCACGCCGCCGAAGCGTTTGACGGCGCCGGTCATCACCAGCAGCGGCGCGCTCATGTTAGCCTCGTGTGGGTCGGCCTCCCGCAGGAGGCGCGCGCCCGCAGCGTCGCCTGCAGCCGCACCGAACGCGGCGCGGAACCGGTCGCCGCGATGCGGGCGCTGAGCAGGGCCGCGGCCTGCCTGCCTATCTCGGTGCAGGGCTGCGCGACCAGCGTCAGGCGCGGTTCGAAACAATCGGCCCATTCGAAATCGTCGAAGCCGGCCAGCGACAGATCGCCCGGAATGGTGAGGCCTTTTTCGCGGATGGCGCGGACGGCTCCGATCGTCGTCATGTTGTTGCCGGTGACCAATGCGGTTGGTGGCGACGGCAGCGACAGGATGGCGTGGGTGGATGCGGTCGCCGCCGCCGTGTCGACATTCTCGGCCGAGAGATAGTGTGGCACGCTTTCAAGTCCATTGGCGGCGAGCGAAGCCTGGAACGCCTCGATGCGCTCGCGCGTCGTCGTCAGGCCCGGCTGTCCGGCGATATAGCCGATGCGCTTGTGGCCGAAGGAGGCGACATGGTCGATCAGCGCGCGCATCGACGTTTCGTTCTCGACGCCGATCTGATCGAAGCGCTCGTCGGCGAAACGGTCGATCAGAACGCATGGCATCTTCTTGTCGGCGAGGTAATCGATGGCGCGCTGCGGCGAGCCCGACGGGGCCAGGATGACGCCGTCGACGCGGCGCTGATGAAAAGCGCGCACCACCTGCAGTTCGCGGTCGGGATCCTCCTGGGTATCCGACAGAAACACCATCAGCCCAAGCCGTGCGCATTCGGCCTCGACCGCGCAGATGATGTCGGTGAAATAAGGGTTGGAGATCGCCGAGATCGCCAGGCCGACGCTGTTGGTGGTCGAGGCCTTCAGCGAGCGCGCCAGCTCGTTGGGCTGGTAGCCCATGGCGGCAATGGCGTCGTTGATCAGCCTCGCCTTTTCCAGCGAAACGAAGCGCGTGTTGTTGACGACATGCGAGACGGTCGACACCGACACGCCGGCGCGCCGCGCCACTTCAGCCATTGTCGGCAAGACATATCAGCGCCTGCAAGCGCTCCTCCCTTATGCGTTTCCCGTCCGCTCTGATGGCGGATTTCAGGGGAGCTTAGGGTGATCGAAACGTTTGCGCAATCGATTCGATGCAAATTTTTAGCGGGGCTTATCTCCCCCCTCGAGGGGGAGATGTCGCCGAAGGCGACAGAGGGGGTCGCCGCGCGTGAAGCGCCAACCTTCCATCTGCAGCAAGGACGTCGAGCCCAGTCGCACCGACCCCCTCTGGCCTGCCGCCATCTCCCCCTCAAGTGGGGAGACTCGCGGTTTCAGCAAACTCCGCCACCAGCCCCTCATATTCCTCAAAGGCCGGCAGCGCCTCATAACTGTGCACCGCAGGCGTCGTCGCCCAGGGCAGCTTCTCTCTGGTCCATGTCTCGATGAACGGCGTGAACCAGCCGGGCTCGTCGAGCATGGTCGGACGCAGATTGACGAACCAGTCGAGCCCTTCGGGGCGCGTGAACATCCAGCTCATGCAATGTGGGCAGAAGAAATGTTTCGAGGCGCCGTGCAGCCCGCCGATCACCGGCTCGCCTAGCGTGATCTCGAAGCCGTCGGAGCGAATGGCGGCGCTTAGCGAATAGGCGCTGGCCGACATGGTCTGGCAGCCGGTGCAATGACAAGCCATGGTCAAAAGCGGCTTTGCGGAAATCTTGAGCCGCACGCGTCCGCAGCGGCATCCGCCTTCGGCCGGCAATTTCAGGGTTGGCACGGCAGTCTCCCACTCTTCGAAGCGCGGTGCTTCAGTCGCCGGTCAGCGCCTTCGTCGTCACCAGCGTGACGCCGGCATCGGTGAAATCAGCATTGTACCGGGCGATGATCTCGGTCGCGGTTTCGCCTTCAGTGTCCAGAGTCGAGTGCGCATCGGAAACGACAGTGACGCCGAGGCCCTCGGCCAGGGCGCCCTTGACGGTGCCGGCGATGCAGAAATCGGTTTGCGCTCCGGCGAGCACGACTTCGCCGGCCCCCTGCCCGGCCACCCAGGCGCCAAGCTCGGCATTCGAGAATGCGTTGCGGACGGTCTTGGAGAATGTCGGCTCGTCCTTGGCCTGGCCGAGTTCCGGCCATACCGGCCAACCCGGCTCGCCCGGCGCCAGCGGATCGCCGGCCGGCCCGTCATGCCGCACGAACGCGATTTTTCGCCCGCTGCGCCGTGCCCAGTCGATCAATGAGCGGGTACGCTCGGCTATGCCCGGCGCATCATGGATCGGCGGCTCGACGCGCCCGTCGAACATGTTGGTCTGGAGATCGATGACGATGAGGGGAGCGAGGTTTGGCATGGCGAGAAGATAACGCGGGCGATGGGAGGGTCAAGACGGCGAAGCTGCTGATCTCCCCCTTGGGGAGATTACATGTACCTCACCCGATTCCACCCGCGACCACGTAAGCACCAGCCGTGCGTCCATCCTCCAGCCGTATGACGGCCGTAACGATCGAGCCGTAAGCGCCTCGCCACACACTGTGCATTCTTTCGTGCTCGCCGGCGGGCACCAGGATGCGACCGTGAAAGCTTGTGCCGCTGCGCCGCAGAGCGACCGGTTCGCCATTGACGTGAACCTTGACGCCAGCGGTCTCCGCATCGAGTTCAACCGTCACGGCGATCTCGGCCTGGTCTCCTCGCCGCGTCGTCTCGGCAACAAGCGTAAGCCTCGGCGCCGGCGCATCGCTGGCCCGCAATCCACCAGGCCGCCCCGCAAACACATCGTCCGGCAATTCCGGCGTGCGCGGCGGGCTGGTGCGGCGTTGGGTGGCGCGCTCGTAATCGCCGGCGAGCCGCAGCAACTCCGCATCATCATAGGCCTTGCCCGCAAAGGTCAGCCCGACCGGCATGCCGATATCGGCCATCGTTCCCATAGGCACGGTGACGGTCGGAATGCCGAGATGACGCCACACCAGATTGCCGTTGGCAACCCAGGTGCCGTTGCGCCAGGCGATTGCTGCAGAGGTCTCGTTGACGTCGGCATCGGCCGGGCCGACATCGGCGACCGCCGGCAGCACGACGGCGTCGAGCCGGTTCGCGTCCAGCCAGTCCTCGAAGTCGATGCGCCGCGTCGCCTCCAATCCCTTCAGACCTTCCGCCAGCGTTGGAATATCCAGCAATGGCGTCACGCCCTGTTTGGCGCGTGTGACATAGTCCGCCAGATCGAAACCGTCATCGCCATAGCGGTCCGGCAGCGCGCCCGGCGGCTGCGGGAAAATCTTTGGGCCGTCGACCGCAGCCAGGTCGGGGACCACCGGATCGGCATTTGCGCGCAGGAAATCGTCCCAGCCCCAGATGCAGAGATCCCAGATTTCGCGCTCTGCAAAGGCTTCCGGCACCAGCCCGCGTTCGACCATGGTTTTTGTGCCCGGACGGTCGCGCTCATAGTTCGAGACGACGGGGAAATCGACCTCGACCACCTCCGCGCCGAGCTTTTCCAGGTCACGCGCCGCCTGCCGCCAGAGGTCGAGCACCGAGGCGCGGGTCTCGATGGGTTTGGGCGCGCCGCCGTCGCGGCCAATATACATTTTCGGCACGCCGAGGCGTTTGCCTTGTAATGAGCCTTGCAGTTGGAGCGCAGTGTAGCTTGGCGGCCTGAGAGCAGCGCTTTTCGCGATCGACACCCAAGGCTGCACACGCCAGAAATCGCCGCGCGTCTCCGCATCGTCGGCGACGATCACATCCAGCAACTCCAGCATGTCGGCAATGCCGCGCGTGTGCGGCACCACCACATCCATGGTCGGCACCAGCGGCCAGTTGCCCCTGACCGAAATGACGCCGCGCGACGGCGTGTAGGCGACAAGTGCATTGTTGGACGCCGGCGCGCGGCCGGAAGACCATGTCTCCTCGCCCAGCCCGAAGGCGGCGAAGCTGGCGGCGGTGGCCGTGCCCGAGCCGTTGGACGAGCCGGAAGCGAAGGCGGCGGTCAAATAGTCGGCATTGTAGGGGCTCTCGGCGCGGCCATAGACGCCACGCTGCATGCCGCCATTGGCCATAGGCGGCATGTTGGTCAGCCCGATCAGCACAGCACCACCGGCCCTCAGCCTGGCAATGGTGAAAGCGTCCTCGTTGGCGACGAGATGCTCGAAGGCGGGCGAGCCGGCGGCCACCGTCAGGCCTTTCACCTTATAGCTGTCCTTGGCGGTGTAGGGGATGCCGTCGAGCGGCCCGAGGGTGGCACCATTGCGCCGCCGCAGGTCGGACGCCGCCGCCTCCTCGAACATTGCCGGGTTAAGCACCGGCACGGCATTGAGCGCGATGCCATGGCGGTCGTAATGCGCGATGCGCCTGAGATAAGCGCCCACCAGCTCGACGCTGGTGACGGTGCCGGCCTCCAGCGCCCGGCGCAGGTCGGCGATCGTGGCTTCGACGAGCTGGAGGTTGGGCATGGGATTCTCGAGATGCAGCGGCAAATGAGTCTTCGCATCGTGCGATGCGAGTGTCACGCCGCAAACGAAAGGCGTGACGGCGACGCTGCTGATCTCCCCCAAGTGGGGAGATGGCCGGCAGGCATAAGTGGCCTCCGAAATTGACTGATGAAAGACAGTTTTGGTATCCGCTGCCGATGTCCATTATATGACACGACCTCACCGACGTCATCGGCGTTGCCTGACCCTGAGCTCACAGCGTCTTGCTGTCGAACTGGCCTTTTTCCTTCATCATTTCGAGGAAGGTCCTGGCCTCGGCATTTCCGTGGCTTGCCGATGTGGAAAACCACTTGGCAGATTCCGGATAGTTCGGCTTGCCGCCGATCCCGGTGTAATAAAGCTTGCCAAGGTTGAGTTCTGCTTCGACATTTCCCGCCTTGGCTGCCTCCAGCAACCAGAATTCGGCGGATTTTTCATCCTTGGCTATCCCTCTGCCGCGGGCATAGGCAACAGCCAGGTACAGTTCAGACGAAACGTCCCCCTGCTTTGCGGCCTTGAGCCACCACGAAACGGCATCAGCGTCGCTCTGAGTCAGTCCGGCGCCCGTCCAATATGCCAGGCCGAGGTTCGCCTGCGCATAAGCGTCTCCCCGGCTCGCCGCCTTCAGCCACCAGGATGATGCTTCGGCATCACTTTTGGCAGTGCCCTTGCCCGTAGCATAGGCATAGGCCAGCGCAGACTGCGCCCGGACATTGTCCTGTTCCGCCGCCTTGACCAACCAGGCGAACGACTGGGCGTCGTCCTTGCCGATGCCTTTTCCCAATTCATACGCGTTTGCTAAGGAGTATTGCGCTTCCGGCACACCGGCGACCGCGGCCTTCATCCACCATTCGAAGGCCAGGCGGTCATCCTGACCGACGCCGTGGCCAAGCGAATACAGCGTGCCCAACAGAGACTGGGCATTCGGCTCACCCTTGTCGACCGCCTTTCGCACCCACGTCACGGCGAGCTGATCGTCCTTCTCAACGCCTTCACCGAGATAATAGGACCGACCGATGCAGTAGGCAGCTTCGGTACTGCCGCCATCGGCTGCCTTGCGCCACCAGGAGAGAGCTTGCTCATAGCTTTGCGGAACACCTTGGCCCTGCGCGTACAGGGTGCCGATGGCATAGTAACCATTCGCGTTGCTCTTGTCGGCCGACTGTGTGGCAAATTTTAACGCCAGTTGGTCGTTTCTTTCGACACCTCGGCCATGGGAATAGGCCTGGGCGAGCAAGGATGCCGCATCTGAATTTCCTTGCTCGGCTGCTTTGCCCCACCAGTAGGTCGCCTGCCTGTCATTTTGGGCAATACCCTGGCCACGCCAGTACAATAATCCCAGATTGTACTGTGCGTCAGCATTCCCCATGTCGGCCAGCACGGAGATCTGATGGAATTGCTCGCGATAATCCTTTGCCAGGACAGCCGCTTGAATCTTCTTAATGGCTGACCACTGCACATAGTAATTTCGGCCAGGACCGAGCAGCACAAAAGCCGCCAGCAACACCAGAACGACGGTAAGGACCCCTCGGCGACGCGACTTGGGCGGGCTGTAGACAGGTGTATCCACTTTGGGCGCCCAGTCGTTGTTGCTCACCGGCCCCAATCCATTTGCAGCCACCAGTAATCCATAGCGCAAGCCAGGCTGTTCTGGAATACCCAAGCATTTGATGTCGCTACTGCGGTGCGCCGGCGAACAGGATTTCGCCATCGCCGCCAGCCGCCGGCCAATTCCTGATGGTGCGATCGTCGCCGCCGGTGACCAGTGTGCCGTCGGTGGCGAAGGCAACGGCGTAGATCGGGCCGGTGCGGCTGTCGAACATGGCGATCTGGTCTCCAGTGCCGAGATCCCACAGCCGCGCCGTGCCGTCGAGCGAGCCGGAGGCCAGGCGCTTGCCGTCGGCCGACAGCGCCAGCGTATAGACTGTGCCTTCGTGGCCCTCGAAGCGGCGCAATTCCCTAAACGTGTCGAGGTCCCAGAGCTTGATCGTGTAGTCGCCGCTGCCGGTGACGACATGATGGCCGTCGGCGGTGAAGACAGCGCCGTAAGTGCCCTGCTCGTGGCCGTGCCAGCTTCGCAATTGCTTGCCGCTTTCGACGTCCCAGAATTTCAGCGTGCCGTCGATGGAGCCGCTGAGCGCGCGCGTGCCGTCGGGCGAGATTGCGACCGTGCTGATCGGCCAGTCATGTCCGGTCATCACATGCAGCACCGATTTGTTGACGAGATCCCAGACGATGACGTTGCCGGTGTCGTGGCCACTGACGGCGCGCTTGCCGTCCGGGCTGATCGCCAGCTTGCGCACGCCGCCATTCGCGCCCGACGAGAAGACATGCAGCACCGCGCTGTCGGCAAGCTTTCGCAGCACGATCTCGCCATCGTCGCCGGCGGTCAGCGCGGTTGCGCCGTCGGGCATGAACAGCGCCGTGCGCGCCATGTCCTTGTGTTCACCAAGGTTGCGGATCAGCCGCTTGCCGGCGATGTCCCAGAGCTTGATCATATGGTCGGTGCTGGCGCTCATGATGTCGCGGCCATCGGCCGAGACGGCGAGCCAGACGACGGCGTCGCGATGGCCGTCGGGCTCGGTCGGCAGCGCCGGCGGAGGCGGCGGCAACGGCGCGACGGTTTGCGGTGGCGGTGTCGCCGGAGCGAGTGCGACTTGTGGCGGCCGAGGGGGAGCAGCCGGAGGCGTAGGCTGCGCCGGTTCCGGCGGTTTGGCAGCCTGCTCAGGCGGGGTTGGCTCGGGAGGCGTGGCGAGCGGCGGCGAACTCGGTGGAACCGCCGGCGTCGCCAGGTCCGGTGGGACGCCGGCGATATCCTGGCCCTTCGGCTCGGCTTTGGGCTCCCTCGGGGCGACGACCTCAGCGCCCGGGCCGGCGTCACGCGCCCAAGGGAAGTGGTCGGCCAGCAGCGCCAACACGGCGAGCACCGGCAACATGAGGAAGGCGCGCCGCCAGCCCGGGCGACCCTTGGATTCCATCTCGGCGTCGCGGCCAAAAAGCGGCGTTCCAGCAGGCTGGCTTCGCCGACCCGGCAGCAGTCCGGCCCAGAACAACAGGGCGCCAAGCAGGCAAAGCCCGCCGACGGTCAGGAACACCACCGGTCGCAGCGTGGCTGGGCCGTGCAGCATGTGGTCGATCCCGCTCCAGCTGAAATCTCTGTCGCCGAGCAGCAGATACGCCCGCACCAGACAAGCCAAAGCGGCCGCCAGCAGCGGAAGCGCAAACAGCCTTTCGGCCAACCTGTCCATCGGACTCCCCTCCGGTGCCGCACCTTGCTCATCATGCGGCCGCCGCAGCGAAACAAATAGCGCAAAACTGCGCCCACGAAAGTGGGCGCGATCACGCAGCCAAATTCACTTCAATTCGACCCATACCGGCGCGTGGTCGCTGGCGCCGTCCTCACCTCTGACATCACGGTCGATGCCGGCAGCAGTGAGGCGGCGCGCCAGTTTCTTCGACAGCAAGATGTGGTCGAGCCGTAGCCCGGCATCGCGCGGCCAGCGGTTGCGGCGGTAGTCCCAGAATGTGTAGAGCGTTTCCTTCGGATGCTTCTTGCGCAGCGCATCGGTCCAGCCCTGCTCGAGCAGACGCTGGAATGACGCCCGGCTTTCCGGCTGCACCAGCGCGTTGTCGTCATAGGAGCGGGTGGCGTAGATGTCGCGCGGCTCGGGCACGATGTTGTAGTCGCCGACCAGCGCCACCGGCAGGCCGGAGTCGAACAGTTCTGCGGCATGCGCCTCCAGCCTTTCATGCCAGGCCAGCTTGTACTGGAATTTCGGCCCCGGCTGCGGGTTACCGTTGGGCGCGTAGAGACAGGCGATGACGACGCCCGACACCGCCGCCTCGATGTAGCGGCTCTGCTTGTCGGCGGTATCGCCGGGCAGTTCGTCACGGGTCAGCACCGGCTCGGACCCGCGCGCCAGTATGGCAACGCCGTTCCAGGTCGGCTCGCCCTTCCACGCCGCGCCATAGCCGGCGTCGGCCAGTGCCGTGCGCGGAAACTGCAGGTCGCGCGCCTTTAGCTCCTGCAGGCAGACGACATCGGGCTTGGCTGCCGCCAGCCACGCCAGCAGGTTTTGCAGCCGGCTGTTGATGTTGTTGATATTGAAGGTGGCGATTTTCATTTGGCGATCAGGAAACGATCCGCCCTGTCCACGCCTTCACCGTCCCGGCCAGCGTCTTCAAATGATCGGCGGTCGAAAAACCCGACACGCTCTTGCGCGGCTTCAGGTCGTGGTCGCCATCCTCCAGCCAGATCACCTCGATGGCTTTGGAAAGGCCGTAGGTCGCGACCTCTTCTTTCGTGCCGAACTCGTCGCGGGTGCCCTGGAAGATCAGCGTCGGCGTCTTGAGGTCGGCGAGATGTTTTGTCCTGAGTTGCTCGGGCTTGGCCGGCGGATGAAAGGGATAGCCGAGGCAGATGAGGCCCGAAATCTCGCCCTTGGCGAACATCTCGTCGGCGACCATCGAGGCGACGCGCCCGCCCATCGACTTGCCGCCGATGATGAGCGGACCAGCGACGCCCCTCGCCCTCAGATCGGCGATGGCCTTGATGTATTCCGGGTTGACCGTTTCGGCGCGCGGTGGCGGCTTGCGCTGGCCATAGCGGCGGGCCGCCATATAGTGAAATTCGAAGCGCGCGACCTGGAAGCCGGCGGTGGCCAGCGCCTTGGCGGTGGCGGTCATCGAAGGCGAATCCATCGACGCGCCGGCGCCGTGGGCTAGCAAGATGGTGACCGCGGCGGTTTCGTTACCGTCGAAGAGGAAGGCGGTCATGGGGTGCGCTGCCAGTAAAGGCCGAGTTCCTTCGCGCCCCCCTCTGTCCTGCCGGACATCTCCCCCTCAAGGGGGGAGATTGGCAGTTTCAGCGCCTCACGGACCTCGCGACGATAGTGATTGGCGAAAGCGATGGCGACATCCAATCTCCCCCCTTGAGGGGGAGATGGCCGGCAGGCCAGAGGGGGGCGCTCAAGCGCTGCCATTGCGCCCTACCCCGCCGTCCGTGCCAATTGCAAATCGACGAACTGTATCCCCTTTTGCGCCATGCGGGCCCATTCGCTATCCGCGTCGAGTTCGAGATAGCGCACCCAGTGGCGGCGGGCTTCAGCCAGATTGCCGGCGTCGAATTCCAGTCGGGCGAGGTTGAACACTGGATCGGCATAAGTCCTGTCGAGCGTGATCGCTTTTTGCAGATGCCGGCGCGCCGAGGCGATCTTGCCTTCGTCGCTCATCAGCCCGGCGAGGTTGAACCAGGCCTCGACGAACGCCGGATCGAGCTTGATCGCTCTTGCATAGTCGTGCGCCGCGTCGGCCACGCGACCGGCGCCACGCAAGCAATTGGCGCGGTTGAACGCGGCGATGGCGTCGCTCGGATCGATGCTGAGGCAGCGTTGGTAGAGCGCCGCGGCATCGTCGTGCCGGCCCTCCTCTTCCGCGCTTTCAGCCTCGGCGAACAATTCTTCCAGCGTGTCGTCGCCGGCTGCGCTTGCGCTGCCGAGATCGAACAGCAGCTGACCGTCGAGTTCGCTCTGGCCATCCTCGAGATAGATCTGATCGGGCCGGCCATGCTGCGAGCCGACATTGAGCGATTTGGCGGTGAGCGAAGCGACCGGACCGGAGCGATGCACGGAGCGCGCGATCGCGCCCCAGGATGCACCGCCGGCGACCAGCCCGGCATATTTGCGGGCAAGGATCAGATCGCGGAACGAGTAGGGTTCACAATCGTGCTCGAAGGCGTCGAACAGGCTGAGCAGGTCGAGGTCGGCACCGGACAGTCTGGACTGGTCGACGAGAGACTGCCTGGACAGCGAAGACGCCTCCGGCGCCTTCATCAGACCAAGCAGGCGCAGGAAGCCATTTTCGCTAAGGAGTGTTCGGCCAGCGGAGCCCTCGGCTGCAACCCGGCGCTCGATCTCGGCATCGCCGCCCTTCGCCGTGCCGGCCTTGGCGATCAGCGTTCGGCCGAACACAACATGGCTGGTGCGCCTGGTGACGCCGCGCCGCAACTGGCCGTGCTGACGCTCCACCTCACGGGCCGCGAGCCGCAGCGGAAATGCCGCCAGCGCGCCGATGGCGCCGAAGACGGCGCCCGGGATTATACCGGTCGGCGCCGTCACCCCTTGCTCTTGCCGACGGCCTTGAGCAGATTGGCCTTCAACGGGTTTTCCTTGGCCGCACCCGCCTTAGCCTTGGCGGCAGGTTTTTCAGCGTCGTCGGCCTTGCTCTTCGACTTGGCCGGCGGCTTGGCAGATTGCGACAGGCTCGCCTTCAACGCGTCCATGAGGTTGATGACATTGCCACGCTCGGGCGCCGCCGCAATGATCGGCTTATGGCCCTTCAGTTTCTCGCGGATCATCGTCATCAGCGCGATCTCGTAGCGGTCCTCATAATTCTTCGGATCGAAGGTGGTTTCCTTCTGCTTGATCAGCGCTTCGGCCAATTGCAGCATTTCGGGATCCGGCTTGCCAACCGGGATGTTGCCGAAATATTCAGCCGTGCCGCGCACTTCGTTCGGGTTCCTCAACGTACACACGAACATGCCGTTCTCGCGCGCGCCGATCGTCACCACGCGCTCGCGGCTGGACAGGACAAGGCGGGCAATGGCCAGCTTGCCGGATTTGCGCATTGCCTCGCGCAGCACGGCGAAGGTTTCCTCCGCCATGGCGCCATCCGGCGCCATGTAGTACGGCGCATCCTGATAAATGACGTCGACCTCGTCTTCGTCGACGAAGGCCTCGATGTTCATCGTGTGATTGGATTCGATGCGCACTGCTTCGAGGTCGGCCTCATCGATGATGATGTACTGCTTGTCCTCGTATTCGTAACCCTTGACCAAGTCCGCGCGCTCGACGAGGCCGAGTTCAGGGTCGACCGGCTTCATGTTGATGCGGTTGTGGGTCTTCTTGTGCAATTGGTTGAACGATATGCGCTCGCTGGTCGTCGTTGCCGGATAGAGCCGGACCGGACAGCTGACGAGGCTGAGCTTGAGGTAACCTTTCCAACTTGCCCTGGGCGCCATGATACTCTCCTACGCGGCCACGCACTGACATTTCAGACTGAGCATGATCTTAACCGAAAACCGGTTCCCACGTTTCGGGATCATGCTTACTGCAGCGCTTCGTTCCGAGGACGATTGGCACTGCGCAAATCCTACACCGGCCCCAAACATACCGGCAAATTCCTGACGAAACCTTCCAGGTGAGCTGGAGGGCACCGACGGAGGATAATTCAAATTGTCCGCATGGTCGATGGACTTGGGGAAGTAAGTCATGCCGAAGGGACAGCACCTCCCTCTGTCCTGCCGGACATCTCCCCCGCAAGTGGGGAGATTGGCAGCTTCAACCTTATCGCTCCTCTTGCAAGGTTTGCGATTGGCGAAAGCAGAGGCGACATCCGATCTCCCCCCTTGCGGGGGAGATGTCCGGCAGGACAGAGGGGGGTGTGCCGGATCGCCAACACCTCCCGCTCTACTTCCCCGAAAACACCGGCAAATCCCTCGCGAAATCCTCCATGTCCGCCCAGGGGTCGCCCGAGGTCGCCAACAACCCCGGCAGCGAGGAATAGTTCAGATCCTGCGGCACATCGATCGTCTCAAGGTCGCTCCAGCTCACCGGCGTCGACGCCGGCAGGTTGGTGCGGGCGCGCAGCGAATAAGGCGCCGCGGAGGTGTGGCCGCGGGCGTTGCGGTGATAGTCGATGAAGATGCGGCGCTTCCGGTTTTCCTTGCCCATTGTGGTGGTGAAAGTGTCAGGCGCCGTGGCCGCCAGATGCGTGGAGATGGCGCTGGTAGCCTGGTGCAGCTTCTTCCAGTTCTGCTTTTGCGTCACCGGCACGGTTATGTGGATGCCGCTGCCGCCGGATGTCTTGGCGAACGGCACCAGGCCGAACCGCTCCAATTCGCCCTTGATGTGGACGGCGGCCTCGACCACCTCGCGCCAGGCGATGCCCTCACCCGGATCGAGATCGAAAACGATCTGGTCGGGCTTGTCGAGGCTCAAGCGATGCGTGCCCCAGGTGTGGAACTCAACGACGCCGAACTGCGCGAGTGCCAGATAGCCTTTTGCTCCCTCGACCGACAGATAGGATTTGGTTTCACCTTCGGAGTTGGTGGCATCAAAAGTGACCACCGACGGCGGCATGCCGGTGAAGGCGTGGCGCTGGAAGAAACAGTCCTTCGGCAGGCCCGTCGGGCAGCGCACCAGCGACACCGGGCGGCCCATGATATGCCGCAGCATGAAATCGCCGACCAGCGCGTAATAGACGGCGATGTCGAGTTTGGTCGGTCCGGTCTTGCCGAACAGCCGCCGCTCCGGATTGGTCACCCAGATGGTGGCGAGATCGGCTTCGGCGATCAGCCGCTTGCGCTTCGGCGACACCGGCGTCGACAGGCCGACATCCCTGAGGCCGCGAAATACACCGTGGCGCAGCGAATTGTCCGCCGTGCGGTTGGCGTAATGGATGCGGGCCGACAGCATCGGCCGCACCCATTTCATCTCGCGCATGATCTCGCGCGGCACACCCTCGGGTGCTGTCGCGCCGTCGCGCAGCGGCTGCAGTCGGGCCAGCAAGTCGCCGGCCGTCGCGGCATCGAAGCCGGTGCCAACCTTGCCGCGATAGTGCAGTTCGCCATCCGCGAATTCCGCCATGCCGAGTGCGGCCAGTCCTTCGGCGGCGTCGGAGACGGTGTAGCCGGCGATGACGAAATCGCCGGTCTCCAGCGCCTTGACCTTGGTCCAGCTCTTCGTGCGGCCGCTCTGGTAGATGGCGTTGGCGCGCTTGGAGACGACGCCTTCCAGTCCAAGGATCGAGGCCTGATCATAAAGCCCCTGCCCGTCGCCTTCGACATGGTCGCTCAGCTGGATGGCGGAGTTGGCGCCCTGCCCGGCTAGCAGTTCGGCGAGCAGGGCCTTGCGCTTTGCGAGCGGCGCCTTGCGGAGGTCCCAGCCGTCGAGATGCAGCAGGTCGAAGGCATAGAAATGGAGCTTGCTTCCCGCACCCGCCGACAGCGCATCCTGCAGCAGCGCGAAACGCGAGATGCCCTTCTCGTCCAGCACCATGATCTCGCCGTCGATGATCGCCTGGCTGAGGGGCAGCCGGGCGAATGCCTGCGGCAGGTCGCCGTAACGCCTCGTCCAGTCGATGCCGCCGCGGGTGATCAGCCTGACCTCGCCATCGGCGATATGCGCCATGGTACGGTAGCCGTCGAATTTTATTTCGTGCAACCAGAGTTCACCTGTGTCTTCCACTGGCCCACCCGGTGGCTTCGGCACCTGCGTGGCGAGTTGCGGCTCGATGCGCGAGGGCGGATCGCCCCTGACAGCGCCGGGCAGCGCGCCGGGTTTCAGCGCGCCTGGTTTGGGCGCCAGGCGGGCCGGCTTCTTCGGCGGCGCCACCAGCTCCTCGATCCTCTTGCCGGACTTCACGCTTTCAGGCCGCGCTTCCAGGATATCGAGGCTGGCAACGGAAGCGAGGTCGCGCTCCTTGAACAGCAGCCAGTTTTTCTTCTCGCTGTCTTCGCCGGGCTTGGGCCTCAGACGGGTCAGCATCCAGCCGCCATTCAACTTGTCGCCGGCCAGCCGGAACTTGAAGGCGCCGGTGCGCAGGCTCTTGTCGACATCGTCCATCGGCGCCCAGGTGCCGGTGTCCCAGACGATCATCGGCCCGCCGCCATATTCGCCTTCGGGAATGACGCCCTCGAAGTCGATATATTCGAGCGGATGGTCCTCGGTCTCGACTGCAAGCCGCTTGTCGGCCGGGTTGAGCGAGGGCCCGCGCGGCACCGCCCAGCTTTTCAGCACGCCGCCGACCTGCAGGCGCAAATCGTAATGGTCGGCGGTGGCGTGATGCTTGTGGACGACGAAACGGTTGCCGTCGCCTGAAATGAGCCCGCCCGCCGGTTCCGGCGTCTTCGAAAATTCGCGCTTGGCGCGATAGGCCTTGAGTGTTGGCGGGGTTGGCATGGGTCAGGCGGGAGCGGCGGCGGCGGACGAACCTTCCCTGCGCAGCGTTCCTGCACAGTGCTGTCCCGCCAACATTTCAGATTTCCCAGCACGGTGCGAAGGAACGAAGATCACGCTCAATCGTCAGCAGCCGGCATCAACTCAAGCTCGGCCGGCGACAGCCCCTGCTGCAGCTGGCTCAGCCGGAATTCGTCGACCCAGTAGGCCTCGCCGTCGACCAGCACGCGGGCCGAGTAGACGCCGCCGGAAAAGCTTTGCGCGGTGACGTAGACCTTGTGGCGGTCGAGCGCCTTGCGCACCGCGGCGCGCTTGGAATTCTGGCTGGTGACGGAACTGGCCATGGCTCACTCATACACAAGACCGCAAGACATGGCGGCGGCATAAGGATGCTGGAGATCGGCCGCTCTGTCAATTTTGACCGCCTGCTTCTGGCAGCGCTACGATCCGACGGCAGCAAAAAACCGCTGCGCCTCGGCAGCGGACTTTGCAATGGCGACGACAATATTCGGTTAGTGGTCCGAAGGAATTATGAGCGCGGTGACGCGCGAGAGCTGCTGACGCCGGTTCAGCGTCGGCTCCTCGTAGATCTTCTTCATTGGTATCCCATGGCCCCCAATGGCCGCCGGCAAAGGCGCTTGCGGCTGGGTTTTGTCATGGGAAGCGCTGTTCTTCCGCCGAACAGCTATGGAAACTGGAGGAGCGGCCGCTATAGTTTTCCTCAGCCCCAAGGAGAACGGCAATGACCCTCAGCACCCGCAAACTCGGCAGCCAGGGGCTGCAGGTCTCGGTGATCGGCCTCGGCTGCATGGGCATGAGCCAGTCCTACGGCCCTGCCGACGAGGCGGAATCGATCGCCACCCTGCACCGAGCCATCGAACTCGGCTGTACCTTCCTCGACACGGCGGAAGTCTACGGCGCCTATGCCAATGAAGAACTGCTCGGGCGGGCGCTGAAGGGCCGGCGCGATGAGGTGACCCTTGCCACCAAATTCGGCTTCCGCATCGAAAACGGCAGACAGGTCGGCACGGAGCGTGACAGCCGGCCCGACCATATCCGCGAGGCGCTGGAGGGCTCGCTGAAGCGGCTCGGCACCGACCATATCGACCTTTACTACCAGCATCGCGTCGATCCGGCGGTGCCGATGGAAGACGTCGCCGGCACGGTCGGCCGGCTGGTTGCCGATGGCAAGGTGCGCTTCTTCGGCCTGTCGGAAGCGGGCGCGGCGAATATCGGCCGTGCGCATGCCGTGCACCCTGTCTCGGCGCTGCAGAGCGAGTATTCGCTTTGGGAGCGCAATCTGGAGCCGGAGATCATCCCGCTGCTCAAAAAGCTCGGCATCGGCCTGGTGCCGTTCGCGCCGCTCGGCCGCGGTTTCCTCGCCGGCGACGTCAAGCGCGCCGAGGATTATCCGGAAGGCGATTTCCGCCGCGGCGACCCCCGCTACCAGGGCGCCAACTACGACGCTAATATCGCGGCTGCGGCTGCGGTGCAGGAGGTGGCCGCGGCCAAAGGGGCAAAGCCCGCACAGATCGCGCTGGCCTGGGTGCTCGGCAAGGGCGACGGTTTCGGCATTGACATCGTGCCGATCCCGGGGACAAAGCGGCGCAAGTATCTCGAAGAAAATGTTGCTGCGGCCGCGATCACGCTCGACGCGGCCGAGATAGCTGCGCTCGATGCAGCCCTTGCGCCGGGCAAGGTCTCAGGGCCGCGCTACAATGAGCGGGTGATGACGACGATCGACAGGTAGAGGCGTCTAAGCTGCCAATCTCCCCCCTCGTGGGGGAGATGCCTGGCAAGGCAGAGGGGGCGCGAAGGATCGCCCGCATCAAGTATTCTGCGTAGAGGTTAGCTCAAAGATGTAAGTGAAATTGGCCAATGTCGGCGGGACAGCGCCCCCCTCTGTCCTGCCGGACATCTCCCCCACAAGGGGGGAGATTAGCAGTTTCAGCCCCTCGCCTCACCTTGCGTAATCGATTTTCCTTGGCTAGCATCCTCGGGTCGGCGCCGTGCGGAGGAGAACGTTGCGGCGGACCGGCTGGAGCGCCTCGCGTCCCCTCGGGGCGTTCACAGGACACTCCATTTTTGAATTGACGCAAGGACCGTCCCGAGCCGCTCCCGGTTTCGGGCTCCTGCGTTCATGTGGAGGATATCTGATGAACAGACGCGAATTCCTGTTGTCGACCGTGGCGACCGGCGCCATGGCGCTGGCCGCGCCCATGGCCTTTGCCGCCGACAAACTGACCATATTGGGCTCGGTGCCCAATCTCGGCTTTCCGTTCTTTGTGCACATGCTGAACGAGATCAAGGCGGAGGCGCAGGCGCAAGGCGTCAACCTGACCGAGAGCGACGGCCAGAACTCGGCGCCGAAGCAGACCGCCGACATCGAGGCCGCACTCGTGCAGAAGGTCAACGCCATCGTGATTTCGCCGCTTGACGTCAACGCGCTGGCGCCGGCGATCGAGGAAGCGGTCAAGGCCGGCGTTCCGGTGGTGACGATCGACCGCCGCGTCGACGGCGTCGAGGGCATTCTCGCCCATGTCGGCGCCGACAACGTCAAGGGTGGCGAAGCCGAGGCGCAGGCCATGGTGGCGGCGTTCCCGAACGGCGCCAAGCTGTTCCATTTGCAGGGCCAGCCGGGTGCCGGGCCCGCGATCGACCGCAACAAAGGCGTCCACAATGTGCTCGATCCGCTCAAGGACAAGTACCAGATCATCTTCGAGCAGACCGCTAATTTCGCCCGCGCCGAAGCGCTGGCGGTGACCGAGGCCGGGCTTGCCGCCAACGGCAAGCCGGACGCCATCATCTGCGCCAATGACGACATGGCGCTCGGCGCGCTCGAAGCCTGTGCCGCGCGCAACTTCACCGACGTCAAGATCTACGGCTTCGACGCGCTGCCGGAAGCGCTGGTCGCCGTGCGCGACGGCAAGCTCGCCGGCACGGTCGAGCAGTTCCCCGGCGAACAGTCGCGCAAGGCGGTGCAGATCGCGGTCGCCTTCGCCAGGGACAAGACCGAGCCGAAGGAGAAGCTGGTGCTGTTGACGCCGATCGTCATCGGCAAGGACAATCTCGACAAGGCGGAGAGGTTGAACGAGACGAAGTGAAAGTAGGGCCCATGACGGGTGGAGGTCGCGCTCTGTCGCGCCCCCCTCTGTCCTGCCGGACATCGCCCTCACTTGGGGGGAGATTGGCCGTCACGTCTGCTTTCGCCAATCGCCAACGTTATAGAAATAGTGCTGCCGGCAAAACTGCTGATCTCCCCCCGTGTGGGGGAGATGTCCGGCAGGACAGAGGGGGGCGCTGTCCCGCTGCCTATCGCAATCCGGGAGCAATGCTTGTCCGCCGTTGAACCCACCGCATCATCGCCCCCGCTCCTTTCCGTCGAAGGCGTGACCAAGCATTTTTCCGGCGTCACCGCGCTCATCGACGTTTCGCTCGAGGTGCGGCCCAGTGAGATCCTTGGCCTGCTCGGCGAGAACGGCGCCGGCAAGTCGACGCTGTTGAAAATCCTGTCCGGCGTGATGCCGCCGTCAAGCGGCCGCATCGTCTTCGACGGCGCCGACTACGCGCCGTCCAGTCCGCAGGATGCGAAGCGGCATGGCATCGTCACCATCTATCAGGAACTGAGCCTGATCCCGACGCTGACGGTTGCGGAAAACATTTTCATCGGCCGCGCGCCGCTCGGGCCGCTCGGGCTGGTCAGCTGGCGCAGGATGGAGGACGCCTCGCGCGCGATCATCGCCCGCGTCGGTCTCGACATCGATCCGGCGACGCCGGTGTCGTCGCTCTCGGTGGCCGAACAGCAGCTGGTCGAAATCGCCCGCGCTCTGTCGCTGGAAAGCCGCCTGATCATCATGGACGAGCCGACCTCGGCGCTGACCGAGACCGAAGTGCAGAAGCTTATGTCGATCATGGACAGGCTGCGCAAGGACGGTGTCGCCATCATGTTCGTCACCCACCGGCTGGAGGAAGCGTCCGCCATTTGCGACCGCATGACCGTGCTGCGGGATGGCAGGCTGGCCGGTCATCTCGACCGTGACGGCCAGCCGATCCAGATTCCAAAAATCATCGAGAAGATGGTCGGTCGCGCCGCCTCCGAGCTCTACGCGCGGCCGACGCAACGCGATGTCGCCGGCGAGGTCAGGCTCTCGGTGCGCGGGCTGCGGACGGTACGCGACCCATTGGCGCCGCATGCCATCGTGCTCGAAGGCGTCAACCTCGATCTGAAGGCCGGCGAAATCCTCGGCGTTGCCGGTCTCGTCGGTTCCGGCCGCACCGAGCTTGCCCGCGCCATTTTCGGCGCCGACCGCATCGCGGCCGGCACGATTGCGCTCGACGGCAAGCCGATCGCCCCGGCTTCGCCCGCCGACGCCATCAAACTCGGCATCGGGCTGGTGCCGGAAGACCGCAAGCACCAGGCGATTTTTGCAGCACTTGGCATTCTCAACAATTTCTCCATCGCCTCGCTCGGCCGCTACAGCAATGGGGCCGGCTTCATGGCTGAACGGCGCGAGCGCGAGGCGCTGGCCGGCTATCGCAAGGCACTGTCGATCCGCATGGCCTCGCCCGAGCAGGCGATCGAGGGCCTGTCCGGCGGCAATCAGCAAAAGGTGATCCTGGCCCGCTGGCTGGCGCGCGACCCGAAAGTACTTATCGTCGACGAGCCGACGCGCGGCGTCGATGTCGGCGCCAAGGCCGAAGTGCACCAGATCCTGGTGCAGCTTGCCGCACGCGGCATCGCCATCATGATGATCTCGTCGGAGCTGCCGGAAGTGCTGGCGGTGTCGGATCGCATCGTCACCATGCGGCGCGGCCGTATCACCGGCGAAATGCCGGGCATCGAAGCGACCGAGGAAAAACTGATGGAACTGATGGCGCTCGACCGCAAGCAGGACGCGATGCAATGACCAGCACCACCGAACAGACCCAGCGCAGCGGCATCAACATCGCGCGGCTTCTGATGAGTTTTGGGCCGCTGATGTTCCTGGCGGTGTTGATCGTCATCTTCACCGTGCTGAAGCCGAGCTTCATCGATCCAATCAACCTGTTCAACATTTTGAGGCAGATCTCGATCACCGGGCTGATCGCGCTTGGCATGACTTTCGTCATCCTCACTGCCGGCATCGACCTGTCGGTCGGCTCGCTGCTCGCCTTCTGCGGCATGGTGGCGGCGGTGGTGGCCAAGGGCGGCACCGCCAACACGCTGTCGCTGTCGACCACGGGCACGCAAGGATATGGCTGGTTCGCCGCCTTGCTTGCCGCCGTCATCGTCGGGGCGCTGGCCGGCGGCGTCCAGGGCTTTGCCATCACCCGGCTGAAAGTGCCGCCCTTCGTCGTCACGCTGGGTGGGCTCACCGTGTTTCGCGGCCTGACGCTGACCATCTCCAATGGCGGACCGATCTCCGGCTTCGACGCCTCGATGCGCTGGTTCGGCACCGGGCTCATCGGACCGGTGCCGGTGCCGGCGATCATCTTCGCGGTGGCGGCCATCCTGTGCCACATCGTGCTGCGCTATACGCGCTATGGCCGCGCCGTCTATGCCGTCGGCGGCAATGCCGAGGCCGCGCACCTTTCGGGCCTGCGCGTCGACCGCATTCTGATCTCGGTCTATGTCATCGTCGGCTTCTTCGCCGGGCTGGCCGCCTTCGTTTTGTCAGCACGGCTCAACTCCTCCGAAGCCGTGGCCGGCATCGGCTACGAGCTTACGGTGATTTCGGCCGTGGTCATCGGCGGCACCTCGCTATTCGGCGGCATCGGCTCGGTCGGCGGCACGGTGGTGGGCGCAGCACTCATCGGCGTGCTGCAGAACGGGCTACAGTTCAACAATGTCTCTTCCTACACACAAAGCATCGTCATCGGCCTGATCCTGATCCTGGCCGTGGCCTTCGATCGTTGGCTGAAGTCGCGGGTGAGGCGGTGAGGATTTCGGCACACCGAGATAATGTCGTCCATGACATTCACTTGACATTATATAAGGTGAAAGCTATTTTTAATGACATGGATTGTGGAATTCGATGATGACTTCAGAACGGAATTCTCCAAGCTGAAGGACGACGTAAAGGTCGAAATCCGTGCTTTGGCAAATGTTCTGAAGCACTGGGTCCGTCTTATGGCAGGCCGAGGGTCGATACGCTGAACGACTCAAGGCACGCGAACATGAAGGAATGCGGTTCGATGCTGCTGATGGCGTGTGGAGAGTGGCGTTCGCGTTCGATCCTGAGAGAAAGGCCATTTTCCTTGTTGCGGGAGGTAAATCGGGCGTCAACGAGAAGCGCTTCTACAAGAAGCTGATCGAGATCGCCGATAGGAGGTTCGACGTCCATTTAAAGCGCGTGAAAGAGGGGCAGAAAACTGCCAAGGAAGGGCACAAGAAGGAGAAGAAGTGATGGCCATTTCCGCCGATGACGTATTTGCCGAAACGATGTCTCCCGAACTAATCAAGGCGTCCGACCTCCGTACCAGGGAGCTGCTTGAGGAGTTTGAAACCCTTCAGCAGCTTCGCAAGGCTCGGGCACTTACACAGGAGCATGTCGGCCGCAAGTTGGGCAAGAAACAGGTCTCCGTTGCCCAGCTCGAAAAGCGCTCGGATTTTCTTCTGTCGACCTTGCGCGGCTACGTTAAGGCTCTCGGGGGCGAACTCGACCTTGTCGTCAGATTCAAGGACCATGCTCCGGTGGTGTTGGCAGGATTGGGTGATGTACGTCTCGCAGAAACGTCGCGCAGCCCAGATCGCACCAAGACGACGAAGAAGCAGATCGCGCGTCGTGCAGCTTGATTGCCGGCGCGAGCTTGGCATGATGGCACAGCCATGACCGAGATCAGAACCATGACCGCAAAGGACGTGCCGTCGGTGTCGCGGCTGCTGGGAGACTCCTGGCGGCGCACCTATTCGCCGATCCTGGGACCCGAGACCACGGCACGCCTCTCGGACGACAAGCATGCGCCCGAGCGGCTGGCAGCCGAACTTCTGGACGACAACAAGATGTCGTTCGTGGCCGAACGGCCGGACGGTTCGATCGCCGGCTACGCGATGGCGGCGATGGACGATCGTGGCGATGTCCTGCTCGGCCGGCTGCACATCGACAAGTCAGAGTTCGGCAGCGGGCTCGCCACCGACCTGCTGCACGCGGTGCTTGTCGCGCATCCGGCATCCCCAGCATTGCGCTGGAAGTGATCGAGGGCAACGACCAGGCGATCGCCTTCTATCGCAAGCACGGTTTCGAGGTGGTCGAACACCGCCCGGCCGCGCACGGCGTTGGCGGCCACGCCTCGCTGATCATGCGCCGGCTGCTGTCGAGAGCATGAAGTGAATGGGAAACCGCGGTAGTCAGGGCCCTACTGCCCTAACCCCTGCGCCGCCACAGCCTGTGGACCGTCCTCGTCGTCCGGCATATCGAGGAGTTCGATCAGCCGCGCCACCTTCGTTCCCGGCAAGGGGCGGCCCTCGTTGACCAGCGCCTCGTCGGCACCGAGCCAGGCGAACGCCTCGCGCAGTTCTTGAAGGGTGGCGCCGGTCAGCGCGATGTCGGCTATGACCGCCTCGTCTACCGGTCCCAACACCGAAATGATGTCGTCGCGTGTCATGGTCACCTCCATGCTAAGTGCCGGCAGGTCGTCGAGTTGACGCCGGGATCCGGCCATCCAGTCAACGGATTGCGAGCGAAAGCCGCCGACAAAGCAGAATCTGGGTCTTCTTTTCGACTAAGCAAGGTGAACGCGCCTTTTGCCTTCAAGCAGCCGAATGCCGATCGATGCTGTAGAGATGCACGGGATAGCCGGGACCGATGGCGTCGCGTACCCGGCCCGTCCAGGCACGAACCGCCGGATAAGCCGCCAGCGCAAAGCCGCAATCTTCGGTACGGTGGCCGTAGGCATAGACAGCAATGTCGGCGATGGTGAGCATGTCGCCGACAAGGAACGGCGTGTCGTTCAGGCTGCGCTCCAGCGCTGCCAGCGTGCGGGCGCCGGCTTCGCGCTTGGCCGGAAGCATCGCCTGGTTGCGCTCCAGCCTTCCGGCCAGCGTCCAGAAGCGCAGGGAGCCGATGACCGGCTCGACATGGTACTGTTCGAAGAACAGCCATTGCATAATTTTCGCGCTGACATAGCGATCCGCCGGCAGCAAGGGCGTGCCTTCGGCAAGATAAATGAGGATCGCATTCGATTCGGCGATTGCACGGCCATCCTCGAGTTCGAGCACAGGAACGGCGCCGGCCGGGTTGAGCTTCAGGAAGGCGTCGGTGTGGCTCTCGCCCTCGAAAATCGACACCAGGCGGCTTTCATAGGGGATGTTGAGCAGGCCGAGCACGACCCTCGCCTTCCAACCGTTTTGCGACGGCAAATAATCATGAAGCGTGAGCATGGCTGTCCTTTCGCTGGGGTCGACGCCTGATTTGCACGGTGCCACGATACCAGCCACCCGAATCCTGCAATGTGTACGCGCGAAAACAGATAAACTATACGCATGTAAAGTTTTATTGACTTCGCTGTATGTGCGATTTACCCGATAAACACTTGCGTCGGATAACTGCGCGGGCAAGCAATCAGTCTGCGTGTGAGAGGAATCGCAAGCATGAGCCTTTCGCGCCGCAGCGAGATCGCCGCCGAGGCCGTGGGGCCAACGATCGTCGCCGGCGAAATCCTGGTCGAGATCATGGCGACGGAACGGGGTTTCGGCTTCCTCGAGCCGCAAACGCTCGTCGGGCCATTCCCCAGCGGTGCGCCGGCGATCTTCATCGATCAGGTTGCGCGGCTGGGGGGCGGCGCCGGCATTATCGGCTGCGTCGGCCGCGACGATTTCGGCACGCTCAACCTGGACAGGCTGGAGCTCGACGGCGTCGACGTCTCAGCCGTCGATATCAGCGACCGCTTCCCAACGGGATGCGCCTTCGTGCGCTACCGGCCCGATGGTATCAGGGACTTCGTCTACAACATCGCCGAATCCGCCGCCGGGCAGATCCACCTGACCACTGCTGCGCGCCTGCTGGCGGACAGGGCCGGCCATCTGCATATCATGGGATCGACGCTGTCGGTGGCAGGGCTGAAGGAGATCGTCAGCTACGCAGTGAGGGCGGTTCGTGCCCGCGGCGGCTCGACCTCATTCGACCCGAATGTGCGCAAGGAGCTGATCGACGGCTCCGACGGCGCACTGTTTTCCGCACTCATCGACGATGCCGACCTGCTGCTGCCGTCCGGCGACGAATTGCTCGCTACGGCGGGCGTCGATGACGAGCATCAGGCGGTGGCGGCGCTGTTTGCCAGGGGCGTCGGCGAGATCGTGCTGAAGCGCGGTGCTGACGGCTCTTCCTGGTTCGGCGCCGAGGGCGCCAGGACCGACTGCGCCGGTTTTCAGGTCGAGGAAGTCGACCCGACGGGCGCCGGCGATTGTTTCGGCGCCACTTACCTGACCTGCCGGCGCCAGGGGATGGAGCCCGGCAAGGCGCTGCTTTATGCCAATGCCGCCGGCGCCCGCAACGTCACCCGGCGCGGCCCGATGGAAGGCACCGCCGGCTTCGATGCGCTTGACCAATTCATCAAGGGAACAGCGAGACGGACATGAGCGCCAACCCGCTTGCAGGCCTCGCCAGCGCGCGCAAAAACGGCTCGCCCTACGGCATCACCTCGATCTGCTCCGCGCATCCGCTGGTGATCCAGACGGCGATCAGGCGCGCCGTTGCCGACAGGGAGAAAAACCTGCTGATTGAGGCAACCTGCAATCAGGTCAACCAGTTCGGCGGCTATACCGGAATGACCCCGGCGCTGTTCGTCGCCTTCGTGCTGGAGATCGCCTGCCGCGAGGGGCTGGAAGCCTCGCGCATCATCTTCGGCGGCGACCATCTGGGACCGAACCCGTGGCGCGCAGAGCCGGCGGCGCAGGCGATGGACAAGGCCGAGGCCATGGTCGGCGCCTATATCGCGGCCGGCTTCACCAAGATCCATCTCGACGCATCGATGGGCTGCGCCGGCGAGCCGGCGGCGCTTGACGACGAGACCATCGCCACCCGGGCGGCGCGGCTGGCAAAGGCGGCCGAAACGGGCGCGCACGCCGCAGGCAGCACCTTGCCGGTCTACATCATCGGCACCGAAGTTCCCGCCCCCGGCGGCGTCGACCATGCGATCAGCGAGTTGAAGCCGACCGAGGCGGCGGCGGCGCGGCGCACGATCGAGGTTCACCGGGAGATCTTTGCCCGCGAAGGCCTGACCGAGGCGTTCAGCCGCGTCATGGCCGTGGTGGTGCAGCCGGGCGTGGAATTCGGCAGCCAGAATGTCGTCGCCTACGCGCCCGAAAAATCCAAGGGCCTGACCGGCTTGCTCGATGAGCAGCCGTCGCTCGTCTACGAGGCGCATTCGACCGACTACCAGACCCGTGCGGCTTTGACCGCGCTGGTCGCAAACGGCTTTCCTATCCTCAAGGTCGGCCCCGGCCTGACCTTCGCCTTGCGCGAGGCGCTTTACGGGCTCGACCTGATCGCCTCCGAAATGGCCAGGGACTATGGCGACCGGTCGCTCGCCCGGGCCATGGAAAGCGCGATGCTGGCAGCCCCCGGCCATTGGCACAGCCACTATCATGGCAATGAAGCAGAGCTCTATGTGCAGCGGCATTACAGCTACAGCGACCGCATCCGCTATTATTGGAGCAACCCCACCGCTGTCGCGGCCGTCGAGCGCCTGCGCAAGGCGCTGGACGACGTTGCCATTCCCGAAACGCTGATGCGGCAATTCCTGCCGGCGCTGCCGGCCGAACTCGGGCCGGCGGGCAATCCCGAGGCTATCCTTCTCGAAGCTGTCGATCAGGTGCTGGCCGACTATGACGCGGCCTGCCGTGGGACCTGAGTGCATTGCGCCGGGTTGATCTTTGCCTCAGCCCAGTGTCTCTGACGTTTCCATGAGACCAGCCATGTTCTTTCTCCTGTTCGCGGCCTCTCTGCTGGCGTCGCCGGCACGCGCCGACTGGAAGCCGGTCGAAAAGGTCGAGACCTACGCCATCGCAGGGCGGACCGGCCCGGAACTCTATGCCGCGATCGGCGAAGCCGGCCCCTTGCTCGGCAAGGGTCGGGTCATTGCGCACACCAATTTCAAGCTGACATGGACCAGGGACTACAGGCCGCAAGGCGACGCCTGCGTGCTCAAATCGGCGCGCCCGAAACTGATCATCACCTACACCTTGCCGAAGCCGGCCGAACCGTTGCCGGCCTCCGTCCAGAAGAACTGGACGGTGTTCATCGCCGGGCTCGCCGCCCACGAGAGAGTGCATGGCGCAGCCATCGCCGAGATGGTGCGCAAGATCGAGGCGGTGAGCGTCGGCCTGACCGTTACTGATGACCCCGCCTGCAGCAAGATCAGAACCGAGCTGACGAGGCAACTCGCCCAGATCTCGCTGGCTCAGCGGCAGGCGAGCCGCGACTTCGACCGGGTCGAATTCGGCCCCGGCGGAAACCTGCAGAAGCTGGTGCTGACTTTTGTGAATGGGGGGTAGTTTGCCGGCAAACCGGTCATTGCGCCGGTGTTCCGAACGACAAGAGCACCGGCCGCATGGCCGCTTTACAGGCAGGCTTGGTAGCGCTACCGTCTGATCGTCACGCGACCTGTTGGGGGAATGGGAGACGGTCGCGAGGCGGGAGAGGAGCGGTTTCCTTCGGGGCGTCGCAAGAAGCATTCGGGAGGAGATCGATGGCGTCTGTCGCGATCGGCGACGTTTACAAATCGTTCGGGACCGTCGAGGTCCTGCATGGCGTCAGTGTGGATATCGATGACGGCGAGTTCGTCACGCTGGTCGGACCGTCGGGTTGCGGAAAATCGACCCTTCTCAGGATGATCGCCGGCCTGGAAAAGATTTCGCGCGGCGAGATCGCGATCGGGGATCGGGTCGTCAACAACGTTGCGCCAAAAGAGCGCGACGTTGCCATGGTTTTCCAGAACTACGCGCTCTACCCGCACATGACGGTCGCCGAGAACATGGCGTTCTCGCTCATGCTCAAAGGTGTTTCGAAGGCCGATTGCGCTACCAGCATTCAGCGCGCCGCCGAAATCCTCGGGCTGGTGCCATTGCTGACGCGATATCCGCGCCAACTTTCCGGCGGCCAGCGCCAGCGCGTCGCCATGGGCCGGGCGATCGTGCGCGATCCACAGGTTTTCCTGTTCGACGAACCGCTCTCCAATCTCGACGCCAAGCTCAGGGTGCAGATGCGCGCCGAGATCAAGGAACTGCACCAGCGGCTCAAGACGACGACAGTCTATGTCACCCACGACCAGATCGAGGCCATGACCATGGCCGACAAGATCGTCGTCATGCATGACGGCATCGTCGAACAGATCGGACCGCCGCTGGAGCTCTACGACAGGCCCAACAATCTCTTCGTTGCCAGTTTCATCGGCTCGCCCGCCATGAACCTGATCAAGGGCGAGATCGTCACCGACGGGTCTCCGTCCTTTCGCGGCGCGGGGGGAATTTCCGTGCCGCTGGCCGCCGCGCCGGCCGTCGCCAACGGCCATCCGGTGGTGCTGGGAATACGGCCCGAGCATTTGGGGCTATCGTCCGACCAAGGCATTCCAGTCACCGTCGCGGTGGTCGAGCCGACCGGATCGGAAGTGCAGATCATCGGCCGCACCGCCGGCGGCGACGAGATCGTCGCCAATTTCCGCGAACGCCATGCCTTCACACCGGGCGAAAACATACGGCTCACTGCCGCGCCTGGCCTGATTCATCTCTTTGACGGCAAGACCGGAACACGATTTGAAACGCGTAGCGGATGGTAAGGACCGCATAGCAAGGAAGATAAACCGGAGGAGACGACCATGAAGTTCACGAGACGCGACGTAATCCGCACGAGCGCAGGTGTTGCGGCGGGAGCCCTGGGAAGCCGCTTCGTCGGCTCGCCGGCTTTTGCCCAGGAGGGCTTGAAATACAAGCCCGAGGAAGGCGCAAAGCTGCGGCTGCTGCGCTGGTCGCCCTTCGTCAAGGGCGATGAGGATCAATGGCTGGCCAACACCAAGCGCTTCACCGAGGCGACAGGTGTCGAGGTTCGTGTCGACAAGGAAAGCTGGGAGGACATTCGCCCCAAGGCAGCGGTCGCGGCCAATGTCGGTTCCGGGCCGGACCTCATGTTCGTCTGGTTCGACGACCCGCATCAATATCCCGACAAGCTGCACGACGTGACCGAGCTCGGCGACTATCTGGGCTCGAAATATGGCGGCTGGCACGACGGACCAAAGCAATATGCGACGCGGGACGGCAAGTTCGTCGGCCTGCCGCTGGCCACCATCGGCAATGCCATCGTCTATCGCGAAAGCTGGGTGAAGGAGGCCGGCTTCTCCGAATTTCCGAAGGACACGGCAGGCTTCCTCGAGCTTTGCAAGGCGTTGCAGGCGAAGGGACATCCGGCCGGCTTCACGCACGGCCACGGCGTCGGCGACGGCAACAACTACGCGCATTGGCTGCTGTGGAGCCATGGCGGCCAGATGGTCGACGAGAGCGGCAAGGTGGCGATCAACAGCCCCGAGACGCTAAAGGCGATCGGTTACGCGCAGGAACTCTACAAGACCTTCATTCCCGGGACCGAAAGCTGGCTGGACGTCAATAATAACCGCGCCTTCCTGGCCGGCGAACTCGGTGTCATCGCAAACGGAATTTCGGCCTACAACACGGCCAAGATCAACAAGGACAACGATCCGAAACTGGCTGAGATTGCCAAGGACATCCGCACCACCAACCTGCCGATCGGTCCTGTAGGGAAATCGGTCGAACTGTTCCAGGTGACCACCGCCGTCATCTTCAACTACACGCCCTACCCCAATGCGGCCAAGGCCTATCTGCAGTTCATGTTCGAGGATCCGCAGATGACCGACTGGATCACCTCCTCGGCGGGCTATTGCTGCCAGACGCTGAAGGCCTTCGACAACAATCCAGTGTGGACGGCCGACCCGAACAATGCCGCCTATGCCAAGGCCTCGGCGACGCTGCGCCCCAACGGCTATGCCGGGCCGCTCGGCTATGCCTCGGCGGCGACCATGGCCGACTATGTCCTGGTCGACATGTTTGCCAAGGCGGTGACCGGCCAGGCGACGCCGCAGGAGGCGATGGAGGAGGCGGAGAAGCGCGCCAACCGCTACTACCGCGTTTGATCACGGCACCGCCGGGCAGCGTCTAGTGCGCTGCCCGGCCCGTCGCACAATCCCATGGCGGCCGTTGACGCCGTGACCTGATTCCCCGATGAGGAGCCCTCCATGGCCGTGCCGTCCGTTGCCGCCCAGCCGCGTCCGTCGATGCTTTCGCGGATCTCCGAAAGCCGCAACGCGCTGGGCTTCGGCTTCATGCTGCCGGCGGCGGCGCTGCTGCTGGTCTTCCTGACCTATCCGCTCGGGCTGGGCGTCTGGCTCGGTTTCACCGATGCCCGGATCGGCCGCCCCGGCATCTTCATCGGCGTCGAGAATTATCAGTACCTTTGGAATGACACCGTCTTCTGGCTCTCCGTCTTCAACACGCTGCTCTACACGGTCAGCGCCTCGATCCTGAAGTTCGTGCTCGGCCTCTGGCTGGCGCTCATCCTCAATGAAAACCTGCCGTTCAAATCGTTCTTCCGCGCGATAGTCCTGCTGCCGTGGGTGGTGCCCACCGTACTGTCAGCCATCGCCTTCTGGTGGATCTACGATTCGCAGTTCTCGATCCTGTCCTGGGCGCTGCAGCAAATGGGCCTGATCGACCACCGCATCAACTTCCTCGGCGATCCGGAGAATGCGCGCGCTTCGGTTATCGCCGCCAACGTCTGGCGCGGCATTCCTTTCGTCGCCATCACGCTGCTCGCCGGCCTGCAGACCATTCCGCAGTCGCTCTACGAGGCGGCCACGCTCGACGGCGCCAGTCGCTGGCAGTTGTTTCGTTATGTGACTCTGCCGCTGCTGACGCCGATCATCGCCATCACCATGACCTTCTCGGTGCTGTTCACTTTCACCGATTTCCAGCTGATCTACGTGCTGACCCGGGGCGGACCGGTGAATGCCACGCATCTGATGGCGACATTGTCTTTCCAGCGCGGCATTTCCGGCGGCCAGCTTGGCGAGGGCGCGGCCATCGCGGTGGCCATGATCCCGTTCCTGCTGGCGGCGATCCTGTTCAGCTATTTCGGCCTGCAACGCCGCAAATGGCAACAAGGCGGCGGAGACTGACATGGTCAAGACGGCCGCGACAAGGAAGGCGAAACGTGGGGATATCGACGAAGGCGGCATGGGCTACCTGCAGAGCCTGCCGCGCCGCGTGGTGACGGTCTATCTGCCGCTGCTGGTGTTCGTCTTCGTGCTGTTGTTTCCGTTTTACTGGATGACGATCACGGCGGTTAAGCCCAATCTCGAGATGACCGACTATGCGCAGTTCAATCCGTTCTGGGTGGTGCATCCGACATTGGAGCATATCCGCTATCTCCTGTTCGAGACCTCCTATCCGGGCTGGCTGCTCAACACGATCATCATCTCGACCGCCGCTACTTTCCTGTCGCTGCTGGCGTCGGTGTTCGCCGCCTATGCGATCGAGCGGCTGCGGTTTTCCGGGGCGCGGCAGGTCGGCCTCGGCATCTTCCTCGCCTATCTGGTGCCGCCCTCGATCCTGTTCATTCCGCTGTCGGTAATGGTGTTCAACCTCGGGCTCTACGACACGCCCTTCGCGCTCATCCTTACCTATCCAACCTTCCTGGTGCCGTTCTGCACGTGGCTGTTGATGGGTTACTTCCGCTCCATCCCGTTCGAACTGGAAGAATGCGCGCTGATAGACGGAGCGAGCCGGTGGCAGATCCTCACCAAAATCGTGCTGCCGCTCTCGGTGCCGGGCCTGATCTCCGCCGGCATATTCGCCTTCACCCTGTCATGGAACGAGTTCATCTACGCGCTGACATTCATCCAGTCCTCGGAAAACAAGACCGTGCCGGTGGGTGTGCTGACCGAGTTGGTGCGCTCCGACGTCTACGAATGGGGGGCGCTGATGGCGGGAGCGCTGATCGGCTCGCTTCCGGTGGTGGTGCTCTATTCGTTCTTCGTCGAGCACTATGTCTCGTCGATGACCGGCGCGGTGAAGGAGTGACGCGCCGGCTCACGCAAGGCGACCGGCGCGGTCAGATCGCGCCGATGATGCCGCCGTCGACGCGGATGTTCTGGCCGGTAATGTAGCCCGCACCTTCGGAAGCGAGGAAGGCGATGGTCGCGGCAATTTCCTCCGAGGTGCCGTAGCGCTGCATCGGCACGCTGTCGCGGCGCTCCTCGGTGGCCGGCAGGCTGTCGATCCAGCCGGGCAGCACATTGTTCATGCGCACATTGTCGGCGGCGTAGGTGTTGGCGAAGATCTTGGTGTAGGCGGCAAGACCGGCGCGGAACACGGCGGATGTCGGGAACATCGGGCTCGGCTCGACCACCCAGGCGGTCGAGATGTTGATGATGGCGCCGGCCTTCTGCTTGACCATCTGCGGCGCCACGATGCGCACCGGCCGGATGACGTTCATCAGATAGACGTCGAGACCGGTGTGCCACTGCTCGTCCGAGATCTCGAGGATCGGCGCGCGTGGCCCGTGGCCGCCGCTGTTGACCAGCACGTCGATGCGGCCGTAGCGCTCGAGCGTCAGGTCGGCGAGCCGCTGCAGATCGTCATTCGACTGGTTGGAGCCGGTGACGCCGAGGCCGCCAAGCTCCTTGGCCAGAGCCTCGCCCTTACCGGAGGACGACAGGATCGCGACCTTGAACCCGTCCGCCGCCAGCCGCTTGGCCGCCGCCGCGCCCATACCGCTGCCACCGGCGACGACGACTGCTACTTTTTCTACACTCATCTCGATTTTCCTTCGCACGGGTTGGCGGGACTCTGAAGCCCATGTTTCCGACCTTCGAGCAATGCTATAAACGGTGTTGCCATCTGGTTCGAACCAGAAAGCCTGAAATCAAGCTGTAGAAAAACTCCTGCATGCCTGAAGCCTTCCTGAGCCTGCCACCATTGAATGCGCTGCGTGCCTTCGAAGCCGCCGCGCGTCATCTCAACTTCCGCATCGCCGCCGAAGAGCTGAACGTGACGCAAGGGGCGGTGGCGCAGCATATACGCGGGCTGGAGGCCGATCTCGGCACAAAACTCTTCGACCGGCTGCCGCGCGGCCTGGCGCTGACCGATGAGGGCCGCGCCTATATGCCCAACATCCGCCGCGCCTTCGAGCTGATCTCGGAGGCCACCTTGCTGCTGCGGCCCGAACCGGCGCGGCTGACGATCAGCGTCACGCCGAGCTTTGCCACCAAATGGCTGATCCCCAAACTGCCGGAGTTCGTCGCGCACAACCCGCTGGTCGATTTGCGAATCCTGGCCAGCGAAAGCCTGTCGAGTTTTCAGGCCGATGGCGTCGACATTGCGGTCAGGCAAGGCCGCCTGCCCTCCGGCGCCGGCCTGATGGTGGATCTTTTGTTTCCACAGCAGATCATCGCCATCTGCAGCCCTGCCCTGCTGCCGACCGGCGCGAACGAGATCGCGGCGGCCGATATCCAGCATCACGTCCTGCTGCACGACTCGCACAATCTGTGGCCGGAATTCATGGAGATAGTACTCGGCCTGAGGATGGCCACCGAGGCCAAACGCATGCGCTTCAACCAGACAGGCCTCGCGATCGACGCCGCCATTGCCGGCCAGGGCATCGCGCTGGCCAGCCGGTTTCTCGTATCCGCCGACATTGCCGCCGGCCGGCTGGTGCAGCCGATCAACGCGGAGATGCGGGGGACGCACGATTTCTATGTCGTGATGCCGCGCAAGCAACGGCACCCAGAACCGACGCAAGCCGTGCGGCAATGGCTGCTGGATGAGGGCGATGCGGCGCGGCTGTGATGGATAGCCGATCTCCCCGCAAGGCGGGAGATCCGCAGCTTGGCCGACGCCGCCCCTTCAGCCTCGCCGAGCAATGTCGGCCGCCACTGCCTTCGCCTCGCGTCCAATTTCCCTGAGCAGACCGGTGACCGGATTGTAGAAGCCGACGAGGTAGAGGCCGAGTTGCGAGGCGCGGGCGTTGACGCCACTGCGCTCCGGCTGCAATTCCACGGGCAGAAACTTTTCGTAGCCCGGGCGATAGCCGGTGGCGAGGATGACGGCGTCGAAATTTTCCTGACTGCCGTCGGTGAACGCAGCGCTGCGCTCGGTGAAGCCCGCTATGTCGGGCGCGATCTTGATGGCGCCTTTGGTGATGGCGTCGACCGTGCCGACGTCGATGACCGGGATGCGGCCGACTTCGTCGATCTGTTGCAGGATGCCCTGCTTCGGCCTGACGATGCCGTATTTCTCGAGCTTGCCCAGCGCGAAATCGAGGATGATCGGAAACATCCAGTCGTTCAGCGCCTGCGGCATTGGCCGGCTGGCGATGCCGACCATCTGGATCGGCACGCCAAACAGCTGGCGCGGCACGATGTGGACGCCCTTGCGCACCGAAATGGTCGGACGCGCGCCACTTTCCGCCAAGTCGAGCGCGATCTCGGCGCCGGTGTTGCCCATGCCGACGATCAGCACCGAGCGGCCGGCAAAAGGCGCCGCTTGCGTATAGTCGGCGCTGTGCAGCACCTCGCCGTTGAAAGCCTCGATGGCAGGGAGCCGGGGGATGATCGGCTCGGCATTGTTACCGCTGGCGATAACGACATGGCGCGCCTTGAGGCTGTCCGATCCTGTCTCGACCAGAAAACCGCCGTCCCCGAGGCGAATGGCTTTCACCGTCACACCGAAGCGCGGGCGCAGATCGAATTTTTCCGCGTAGTCGTCGAGATAGCGGACCACCATTTCGCGCGGCACGTAGCGCGGATAATTTTTGGGAAAGGGCAGGAACGGCAGCGACGAGAACGACTTGACCGTATGCAGATGCAGCCGCCGATAGTGCCGCCGCCAGGCGGGCGCGATCTCCTGCGATTTTTCGAGCAGGATGAAATCCACTCCTGCCCGCTTCAGGCAGGCACCGACCGCAAGGCCGGCGGGCCCGGCGCCGACAATAACGACAGTGGTGTCCAAGCGATTCTCCTCCCGCCGGGTTGGCAGAGGTTATGCGCAGAGGCGCAGGCGGGACAAGTCACCCGTTGCGCAGCATCCCGGCCCGAAGGGCATAGGCGCTAAGATAGCTTTGGCATGGACTGAAACTTGCGCTTTCGTGGTGGTTCGCGCCAGCGATATCGCAAGGCATGGAGATTTTGGCGCAGGGCC